>NZ_JAPZSZ010000314.1:0-2659 GCF_027532095.1 Microcystis sp. LE19-195.1E | reverse complement strand
TACTTAACTCTTAATGGTAACGCCACCGATGAAAGTATTCTCCAGAAAGCCGGTATCGACAAAGCGCGAGTTTTAGCGACGGTGTTACCCGATGATGCCTTAAATGTCTTTATCTCAAATGTCGGGGCGATGTTCCTAATTTTGCCCGTCGTTATGCCTTGCGTCGAGAAATGCGCTATCGGGGGTCTTCTTGGTAGGATATTTACCCAGAAAAAAGTTGAGCTTTTCTGGAATTAATTTCGCCGCAGCTGGAGATAAGACTAACTCACCAATTATCTCCAGAGACACCTATGAAATTAACCTATCGCAGCATTGCTTACGACAAAAATCCCACTGCCACCGTTGCTTCCAGTCCGCTGATTTTAGGCTATCGTGGTGTTCCCTATTTAAAAAACCGTGGTGTCGTTCAAACCATTCAGAAACCGGTAGCCGTTACCTATCGCGGTCAAGCCTATAATATCACTCAGTCTTTAGCTTCTTTGTCCATGTAAGAACCCTCTTTAAGTTTTTAACTTCTAGTTCATTTTTCAATCAATCTGTTTTAAATATTGTCAATTAATGATCAGAGCAATTACCTTAAACGGGTTTTATCTTCCCTCTTGCTCCCTTGCTCCAAGGGGGATTTTTAACTTGTTTTGCCAGCAAGGAATATATGTTCATAGTTAACAAAATTAATTACACATATTTTTCCCTTCCGCAGTTCCGCAGTTCCGGTGTTCCCCTGAGAGGGGGTGTGAATTTAATTTTGTCGAACTGCTGATAGTTATCAGTTTTTTGTAGAATAGGGAGATTGAGAAAACGAACATCTGCCATTATGACAAGATTTCCTTTGACTGGTCGCTATTCTGGTTTATGCGTCTTGCTCACTTTATTCTGGTTAACCGGTCAATCTTTACCCGTGCGAGCGGAAAAAATCTATAGTCCCGTCCCCCTAATCCTCAATAAAGAAATTAACGATACTCTCACCGACAAAGATATTCCCACAGGTGAAGGGGGGTTTGCTAGGGATTATACCGTAGATTTGGACAAGGACGATCAGGTGGCCATCGATCTCAAATCGGAAAATTTTGATGGGGTGTTAATTCTCCTGGCCGCCGATGGTTCCACTGTAGCGGAAAATGATGATGGTCCCGATGGTGGCACTAATGCCCTCCTCTTTGCGCGCATTACCGAGTCGGGTAAGTATGTTATTCGGGTGAGAGCTTTCGGAGAAACCGGTGGGGGCAAATTTACCCTGAAATTAACCCGTTTACGGGCCGTGGAGGGCAAAAATTAAACCTCTGGTAAAAATCAACAATTGTCCAGGTTGGTTAGGAGTCAGTAGCCAGTAGTCAGTAGCCAGGAGAATTAAAAATGAACATTAATCAATTAAATGGTCTATTTACAGATTTTAGGCCAGTTCATCCTTATTGTTGACGTTTTTGAATCCCAAAAAATTAATTATGCCAGAGGTCTATTAAGCTGAGACCCATTTTAATCGCCTATCCTTAGATTAGTTGAATCTCCCCCAATTCCTTTACTGTTGCCTCTTGCCTCTTGCCTCATCTCAACAAGCAATTTAAATACCCTGGCAGCTTAGCTAATTATTGTCAAAAAAACCAAGAATAGAGCCTCTGTCCATTCCACCACCGCACCGTAGGTATCACCGGTGTGACCCCGAAGACGACGATATAACCAGTAACCAGTAAGCAGAGCGAGGGCGATTCCGGCACTAATGGCGATTATTCCCCAGCTTAGACCGCTAAATAGGGCGATTAACCCCCAAATTACTCCCCCACAGTCCCAGGGCAGACAAAAAGCCACTTTATGAAAGGCTCCCTTGCCGGTGGGTTTGAGGTAGGGATAAAGAGCGATCGCCATTACTTGCCCCCAACGTCCCCAAATTGGGGCTAAAATTAGAGCTAAGGCTCGATTATCGCTTAAATCGGTCAAAGCGGCGATTTTTAGCAGCAAAACCATAGTCACGGCCATGACTCCAAAGGCCCCGGTAACACTATCGGCCATGACCGCTAAACGACGCGGGGGGTCGGTGACAGCTAAACCATCGGCCGTGTCACTAACTCCATCAAGGTGTAGTCCTCCCGTTAGATAAACCCAAACCCCCACAAGGACAACTGCACGAGTCAGGGGTGGCATTCCCAGACCAGCTAGAGTTATATCGAGCAAAACTAGAATTAAACCCAAAAATAAGCCCACTAGGGGAATCCATCGGGCAATTCTGCCAAAATCCGGCCAGGCAATCGGAACCGGAATAATCGTGTAAAAAGCGATCGCACCTAAAAATGAGCGAATTTCTTGACAAATGAAGTTAAATATGGTATGCAATCTCCCCAAAATTAGATTCCGGTATGGCAGCCTTTCTCATAAAGATGAAGTATAACCTAATTTTGTATCGGCGACCGACTCCCCAAAACGCAAACCTCGTACCTCACTATTAAAATAACTGCTGTCAACACCAATCAGTCAATCATCAAGGGGACTTCTCACACCTGTGCCACCTCTGGCTAAAACGTGGGTATAACTGAACTTCCCCCGTATAAATATACTAGCTATGGCTCAAAGTCTTACAGAGCCTGAGTTAAAGCAATATAATACTAAGGGACTACTGGACACAAAATCCTGAAGTCCTTACGCAGATAGGGTTTGAGGCAAAAATTTT
>NZ_JAPZSZ010000223.1:0-3319 GCF_027532095.1 Microcystis sp. LE19-195.1E | reverse complement strand
TTTGCTAATAAACATAGCAAAATTATAGATGATTTCCTGACCTAAGATCACATTTTATTCTTTTTTCCACTTCAATCTAAGAATTGAGAAAAAAGCAAAACTTTATATTATACCATAAAAAAATTATGCAAGAGGTCTATTCTATCTCCTCGGACGAGTTGAGATTGAGATAGGTATCGACAAAGCCTGAAATCAATTGCATTCTAGCAGCATCTAATCTTAATGTTACCAATAATCTTAGACATTCTGCCTTAACTTTTGCTCTATCCCGAGGGGCAATTTTCATCTTGGCCATCAAAGCGGCGGCGACGGGATTAGCTTGATCGAGAAAATCTCGCCAATTCAAGCGATTTAACTGGACAACTTGATAGTTAAATTCTAACACTTTTAAGTCAGGAAACTCAATTTTGTATTGACGAATTGCTTCTTTTTGCGGACGATCATAGGAGAATATGACAATCGGATAAACTGGTAAGGCAAATTTTTGATGCAGACGAGCAAAATAAGTAAACATTCGCCGATTAAATTCTGGTTGAGAGCTAGACTGTGCTTCTAGATGAATTAAGAAAAATGATGATTGTCCTCGAAATTGCACTTGGGCGACTAAATCACTTTCATACTTTTCTCCTTCCGTGACATCGGTAAAGACTTCTTTGTCTAAAAATGTGATCTGATTAGGCTCTAAATAATTAATAATCTCAGGAAAAAACAACTGAATAAATTCAACAAAAAAAGTCGCAATTAATTCCTTAAATAAACGATCATGGTCAATAACATTATTCATACATAAGTAGTCGGGCAAAATTAATTTCTTGGTTAGGATAGGCACTCATGCAAAAGGCACTCATGCAAGAGGTAGTGAGATATGTTTAATTAATTTTGCCTAGGTACATAGCAGTTATCCCAATGGTGAGGTAGGAAGTTGTCCTTTTGGGTAGTCGGTCGCCGGCCGTCGATATCAAAATTAAGTTACACTTCATCTTTAGGAGAAAGGCGGTCAATTACTCGTTAAGACTACACCAGAACAGGGAGCTGCGGAGAAGAAGTTCGAGCATTTGTACTAAAATATCTAATAGACGGCTAACTGCTATATTTTCTGATGACGATATAAATAGCAAAAACTATAGACGAATAGCTATGAGCTTTGGTGAAGAATTTGAATTACTGCTGCGGGCCCGCTATCCTCTCATCTATATTAGCACCCTAGAAGAAGAACGTCTCGAAAAAGCGATCGCCGATATTGCCAAACAGAGCCATAACCGTGCTGTCTATGTCTGGGATTTCGTGGATGGTTATCAAGATAATCCCAATAATGAGAACTTGGCTCGGCGTAATCCCCTGCAAGCTCTTGAATTCGTCGAAAAGCTGCCGACTAACATCGCCGCCATCATAATTTTACGCGATTTCCAGCGCTTTTTAGAAGATATTTCCATCGCCAGAAAATTGCGAAATCTGGCCCGTTCTCTGAAATCTCAGCCCAAAAACCTAATTATCGTCGCTCCCGAACTGTCTATCCCCTCGGATCTAACCGAAGTAATCACCGTCGTCGATTTTCCCCTCCCCAGTGGCGAAGAAATTAAACAGGAAATTCAGCGATTAATCGCTGCCACCGGACAACCCGTCAAAGAACCACTCCTCGATGAATTAGTGCTTTCTGCCCAAGGATTATCCCTAGAGAGAATTCGTCGGGTTTTAGCCAAATGTTTAGCCAGTCACGGCAAAATTGAGCCAGAGGACGTGGAATTAATTTTGGCAGAAAAACGCCAATCGATTCGTCAAACCCAGATATTGGACTTTTATCCCGCCACAGAGCAGATTTCTGACATCGGCGGCCTAGATAACCTCAAAGATTGGCTAATTCGTCGCGGTGGTGCCTTTAGTGAACGCGCCCGCGCCTACGGTTTACCCAATCCCCGGGGTTTACTATTGGTGGGAATCCAAGGGACGGGTAAATCCCTGACAGCGAAAGCTATTTCCCATCATTGGCACTTGCCTTTACTGCGTCTAGACGTGGGGCGTTTATTTGGCGGATTGGTGGGAGAATCGGAATCGCGTACCCGTCAGATGATTAATCTCGCCGAAGCTTTAGCTCCCTGTGTGCTCTGGATAGACGAAATCGATAAAGCTTTCGCCGGAGCGGAGGGAAAAGGCGACGGGGGAACCACCGGGCGGGTTTTCGGGACTTTTATCACTTGGTTAGCGGAGAAACAATCGCCGGTTTTTGTCGTCGCTACAGCTAATAACATCCAATCTCTGCCCCCGGAAATGTTGCGAAAAGGACGCTTCGATGAGATATTTTTTGTCGGACTACCTAGCCAAAAGTCCCGCGAGGAGATTTTTAGCGTTCATTTAGGGAAAGTTCGGCCCCATAATCTGAAAAGTTATGATATAAAGCGATTAGCCTACGAAACTCCCGATTTTTCGGGGGCAGAAATCGAACAAACCATCGTGGAAGCGATGCACATCGGGTTTAGTCAAAATCGCGACTTTAGCACCGATGATGTGCTTGAGGCCGCTAGTCAGATTATACCCCTGGCTCGCACTGCCCAAGAACAGATTCAATTTCTACAGGATTGGGCTAAGTCCGGTAAAGCTCGTCTAGCCTCTCGCGATGATCGTTTTAATGTTAATCCTA
This sequence comes from Microcystis sp. LE19-195.1E, assembly GCF_027532095.1. Taxonomy (NCBI): domain Bacteria; kingdom Bacillati; phylum Cyanobacteriota; class Cyanophyceae; order Chroococcales; family Microcystaceae; genus Microcystis; species Microcystis sp. LE19-195.1E. The sequence continues at coordinate 684 of NZ_JAPZSZ010000223.1, read as the reverse complement.
GCAGTTAATTTAGCACCAATATGAAGCGTTTATCTGGTTTATTGCAATTTATGCTCGGTTTTGTCATGGGAGTGGCGATTTTGGTCGGTGGGGCTACTGCTGTCGCCTATATGCTTCTCTCCGGTATGAATTCTAATCCTCCTAAACCCGTCTTTACCGAGGAGAAAAAAGAGGAAACTAAGGAAGAAAAAACCGCCGTCAAACCTTCTCCCATCCCTACTACTCCCGTCCAAGAACAACCCCAAGCTGAGGTGAAAGAGTCTCCCACAGCTGCACCAGCACCAAAAGCTTCCCCGAAACCCAGTCCCGAAGCAAGAAAAAGAGAAGCCACATCCGAGGGTTATCAAGCGCGGGTGACATGGCAAAGCGGTTTAAGTCTGCGCTCTCAACCTACCAGTGAATCGACTCGTCTCGGCGGTCTGGATTATAATACTAAAGTTAGTGTGGTGGGAACCAGCAGCGATGGCCAATGGCAGCGCATACGTCTGTCCGATGGTCGCGAAGGTTGGATTAAAGCGGGTAATATTTCCAGAGTCCATTGACACTCCCCGCTCTAAAGAGACGGGGATTCTTGGTTCACAGAGATTACTTGCTTAGACAGAATTGCTTCTGAAAAAGTAGAGGTATTCTCTCCCCAAGCGTTTATTGGATCGAGCCCAAAGGTTCCGGTATGCCCTACCGTAC
>NZ_JAPZSZ010000096.1:0-25482 GCF_027532095.1 Microcystis sp. LE19-195.1E | reverse complement strand
AGAGCAAGTTTCTTTGTTCTATGTTAAGATTTTGGTGGCTCATTTTTGGGTCTGATTTGTTTTTGTTAATGATCAGACAGTACCTGATGAGCCTTTCTTTGTCAACTCTTGAGGTTGATGCGTTTCATTTTTGAATTGGCGAGTCATCATATTTTTACCAAAGAAGGAGTTGAAGAAATTTTAAATCTGCAACCCAAACAAGGAAAAGCCAAAGTCTATCAAGTTAAGCAAATTCGTAGTCTGATTTTAAAATATAAGTTAGGATATCAAGATGAAAATTCGTTATGAACTGATTATTTACTGGAGTAATGAGGATCAACTATTTATCGTTGAAGTTCCAGAACTTGCAGGATGTATGGCTGATGGAGAAACTTATCAAGAAGCTGTGCAAAATGCTGAAATCATTATTCAACAATGGATTGAAACAGCACAGGAATTAGGCCGAGAAATTCCTGAACCTAAAGGACGTTTATTATTTGCTTGAACAAGCACAGGAATATGTAATACTAAATCCAGTTATGAAAAACTGATTATCTATTCTCCCTTTTGCATGAGTGTCTCTGCTGATATGTAGCTTATACTCAACGGATTTATTATGATTGGTACTCAACAGGAATTATCTAGATTTCCAAAATATTTAAATGATCAGGACTCCAGGAATATAATACTAAATCCCCGATTTTTTTGAACAGAAAAAGTAAGGGCGAGGCATTCGGATAGGAAATCTACAGTTTCAGCGATAGGTTATCGCCCGAATGCTTCGCCCCTACAGGACCCTAGACTTGTGGGGAAAGGTAGAAATTAAGAGGCAAATAATCCCGATATTAATAAAGACATCAGCCAGATTAAAAACAGGAAAATTAATCAATCTAAAATCGAGAAAATCCACCACATAACCAAACAAAAAGCGATCGATGCCATTGCCGAAAGCCCCTGCTAAAATAAAACCGTAGGCCAATTGTTCCCAACGATTTAAATGCGGTCCAAAGTAAGCAAAAGCCATTAATCCCAAACTAACTAATAAGGATAGCCATTTTAGCCAACCAACACCGCCCCGAAAAGCACTAAAAGCCGCCCCAGTATTAATCACAAATGTAAAATGAAAAACCCCCGGAATAATCGGGAAAGTCTCACCAATTTGCTCAAAACTCTGCACGGTTATATACTTAGTTAATTGGTCTAAAATTAGACCAATCACCGCCACTATCCAAAACCAGCGATTCTTTTTTAACATTGGCTGTGGCATCAATAAAATAATAATTTACGGAAGAAAAAGGCAATAATTGCCACCACACAAATTACTACTAACTGCCCTAAAAATGGCCAGACTGAATAATTCATAAATAGGGTGGGCAAACTATCGGGAAAGGTGATTTGACTAGCTTGGGGCTGAAAAATCGACAATCCCAGCATATATAATAAACCGCACAGATGAATCACTAACAAACCGGCAAAAGCACTTAAAGCCAGGGTTTCTATCTTGGCGCGCCAGCGAAAAGCCAGCCAACCACACAGCCATGCCCCCGGCATAAAGCCTAAAATATAGCCAAAACTGGCTTCTTTCAGATAACCCATTCCCCCACCCTGGGCAAACACAGGCAACCAAGTTAAACCGAGAAAAATATAGGCCACCTGGGCGAGAAGCCCGGCATTTTTGCCCCCCAGACAGCCCGTTAACAATACTGCGCCAATTTGGTAAGTTATGCCCAGTTTTTGCGAAGATAGACCCGTAGCCGACCAACTAGCCAGACTTACTGGAACAAATGTACTAAAAATTGTCAGCAACAAACCAATCAAAGCCCAGAGTAACTCATTGGGAACCGATGCGGAAGCGCGCCGCGGCGGAGATTCTCGTCCTCGACGTGATTTAGGTTGCCTGTTGGGGTTGGTATTCACCGGGGATGGGGGCTTCTCCTCCTATTAAACTAAGATCAGCCAACATCGCCTGATCCTGTTGGGGGGGTTGTCCTAGAGTGGTCAAATAATGTCCAATCAGCATAGCATTAATTCCCGATTTTAGCCCCAGATTTTGCAATTCTCCCATGACTGCCTCTCGTCCCCCGGCATAACGGAGGATTTGTTGGGGCAAGATAAACCGGAAAATAGCGATCGCTTTTAGGGCAGTCAAGGGATCCAGTTTGGGTAAATGACCTAGAGGGGTGCCACTTCTGGGGTTTAATAGGTTAATCGGCACTGATTCCACTTCTAATTCCGCCAGAGAAAAAGCTAAATCGATACGATCGGTCCAACTTTCCCCCATACCGATAATTCCGCCCGTACAAGCCTGAATTCCCGCCGCTTTCAGGTTTTTAACCGTTTCTACCCGATCCTGCCAACTGTGGGTAGAGACCACGTTAGGATAAAAATTCTCGGCAGCCTCCAGATTGTGATTATAACGGGTAACTCCGGCTTCTTTTAAGGCCTGGGCTTGGGGGAGGGTTAACTCTCCGAGGGCGCAACAGGGTTTAATCTTGGCCGTTTCGATGATTTCTTGAACTGTGGCCAGTATTTCCTCGAATTCCTTGGATTTGGGGCTATTATACTTTAATCCCCGGCCTTGACTAACTAAACAGAAGCGTTTGGCCCCCGCGTCGGCTGCTGCTTTCGCATGGCTGACAATTTCCTCGCGACTTTTTAAACCGTAGATAGGCGAATCTTGTCCGGGATGGTGGACGGATTGGGAACAAAAACTGCAATTTTCCGAACAACTTCCCGATTTTATGTTGATAATGCTACATAAATCCACCGTATTACCACAACAGGCCTGACGAATGCGATCGGCAGCCTCACATAAGCTGAAAATATTTTCCTGACCTTCGATCGCAGTTAAAGCTAGGGCCTCTTGCTGACTGAGTCGATCGCCGGCGATAATCTGATTAGCCCTAGTCTGTAACCAGTTTTTTAAGGCTTCTCCCTCCACGGGGATAGATTGAGTAGCGGTGTTTGTAGAGACTTGTACCACGTCGTTTATGCTCTGACTAAGTTAGGCTCATCTTATCATTGTTCAGTTACCGAGGAAAGATTAATCAAAAAATTTAGAAAAAAATACCCTTTTGTGCTAGACTACCCGCAAAAGTTATCTTGTCTCCGATTTTATGAAAGTTATTCCCACGGAAATTCCTGATGTTTTAATCATTGAACCGCAAGTTTACGGAGACGATCGAGGTTTTTTCTTGGAGAGTTTTAATCAGAAAGATTTTCGAGAAAAAACTGGGGTTAATACCACTTTTGTCCAGGATAATCACTCTATGTCCTTAAAAAATGTCCTGCGAGGATTACACTATCAAATCCCCAATCCCCAGGGTAAACTGGTGCGAGTAGTGAACGGTAGTGTTTTTGATGTGGCAGTGGATGCGCGTCAAAGTTCCCCCACTTTTGGGCAATGGGTAGGCTGTGTTTTAAGTGCGGAAAATAAACGTATTTTCTGGGTCCCGGAAGGTTTTGCCCATGGTTTTCTAGTCCTCTCCGACCGAGCAGAATTTCTCTACAAAACCACTAATTATTATTATCCAAAGTACGAAAAAACTATTTTATGGAATGATGCCGATTTAGGGATTGATTGGCCCCTAGAGACCCCCCCGATTCTCTCCCCTAAAGACCAAGCTGGACAACCCTTTAAATCCGTGGAAGTTTTCCCCTAAAGACGATGAAAAAAGTTTTACTAATTGGTGCTAAAGGTCAAGTGGGACAAGAGTTACAGGTAACTTTACCATCCCTGGGCGAAGTTATTAGTATCGGTCGAGAAGAACTAGATTTAACTAACTCGGAAAAAATCCGCCAGTTAATTAGGGAAATTCACCCCGATTATCTGGTTAATGCCGCCGCTTATACGGCAGTGGATAAAGCCGAAACCGAGCCAGAATTAGCCTATTCTATCAATGCTACAGCCCCGAAAATCATGGCGGAATCTGCCGAGAAAATTAAAGCTAAATTTCTCCATATTTCCACCGATTATGTGTTTGATGGTCGAAAAAATACCCCCTATCTAGAAACCGATCTAACTAATCCTTTAGGGGTTTATGGACAATCAAAGTTAAGGGGAGAAGAGGAGATTAAAACTGTTAATTCTCAGGCAATTATCCTGCGTACTGCTTGGGTTTACGGCAGTTATGGCAAAAGTAATTTTGTCAAAACTATGCTGAGATTAGGTAAGGAAAGAGAGGAGTTAAAAGTAGTTGTCGATCAGGTGGGAAGTCCCACTTGGGCCAAAGATATCGCCACGGCCATTACTCAGCTTTTAATTAATGTCGATAATCCCGCAGGAATCTATAATTTTACTAATAGCGGTGTTGCCAGTTGGTTTGATTTAACTAAAGCTATTTTTGAGGAGGCAAAAATAAGCGGTATTCCCTTAAAAATTCAGAGAGTAATTCCCATTACTACTGCTGAATATCCTACCCCAGCAGTGCGTCCGGCCTATTCGGTTCTTTCTGGTCAAAAAATCTCGCAACAATTGGGTTATATTCCTCCCTATTGGCGAGATTCTCTCAAAGCTATGCTCAACCAACTATTTAATCTTTAAAACTATGAAAGCACTAATTTTATCCGGTGGCAAAGGTACGAGGTTACGTCCCCTAACCTATACCGGGGCAAAACAGTTAGTTCCCGTGGCCAATAAACCGATTTTATGGTATGGAATCGAGTCAATTGTCGCCGCAGGAATTACCGATATTGGCATTATTATCAGTCCCGAAACCGGGGAAGAAATTCGTCAGACCACGGGCAATGGTGAACAGTTTGGGGCTAAGATAACTTATATTCGCCAAGAACAACCAGCCGGATTAGCTCACGCGGTTAAAACTGCCCAATCTTTCCTAGGAGATTCCCCCTTTATTATGTACTTGGGTGATAACCTAATTGAGGATGATTTATCGCCCTTTTTAGACTCTTTCCAAAAACAGTCCCTTGATGCTTTAATTCTCCTGCGAAAAGTGTCTAATCCTAGTGCTTTTGGGGTAGCAAAAGTAGATGAAACTGGCAAAGTTTTATACTTAGTCGAAAAACCCAAAGAACCCCCCTCAAATTTAGCTTTGGTAGGGATTTATTTTTTTGCCCCCACCATTCACCAAGCGATCGCATCTATTCAACCTTCGGGCCGGGGTGAGTTAGAAATTACCGATGCTATCCAAGAATTAATCAATCAAAATAAAGCAGTAGAAGCCAATAAACTACTGGGTTGGTGGTTAGATACGGGTAAAAAAGATGATTTATTAGAAGCAAATCGGATTATCCTTGATACCAGTCTAGAAATCGCTTTGCAGGGAGAAATTGATGCTAATAGTCAGGTGATCGGACGGGTACAAATTGGTCAGGGTAGTAAAATTATTAATAGTACCATTCGCGGTCCTGTCATTATTGGAGAAAATTGTCACATTGAGAATTGTTTTATCGGTCCCTATAGTAGTGTGGCTAATGGAGTAAAATTAATCGATGCCGACATAGAACACAGTGTTATTCTCAAAGATGCCACGATTATTGGCATTCATCAGCGCATAGTTGATAGTGTTATTGGACGACGGGCAAAATTAGAAATTGCCCCCCAACGTCCAAAAGCTTTACGCTTTATGATCGGGGATGATTCCCATGTAGAATTAGTGTAGTTATCGGGGATTAACTGCCCCTTTAATTAGGGTTTGCGGCAAAAAGTTTTTCGGTGGGTGTAGGGTGTAGGATTTTACCGATTTTCAGAGGTTCAATTACCTAATTTTCAGGGAAAAAGTCCCGGAATTTTCCCCCCAATCACTGCAATCGCTGGCACTTTTTGAGGGGAAAAAAGTCTAAAAGCCTTATCCAACAAGGTTTTTAGATTTATTCAGCCAACCCTAACTATGTTATAATTAAGAGTCTGACCTATTTTACCGTTCTAGAACTATGACGCAACAGTATCGCATTACCCTACTACCCGGCGATGGCATCGGGCCGGAAATCCTCGCTGTCACCGTAGAGATACTGAAAGTCATCGGTAAAAAATTTGACCTCCAGTTTGACTTCCAAACCGCTTTAATTGGAGGGGCAGCCATTGATGAAACCGGCAGTCCCCTCCCCGAAGCAACCCTGAGCGCCTGTAAAAATAGTGATGCTGTTCTCCTGGCCGCTATCGGGGGTTATAAATGGGATAATTTGCCCCGGCAGCAAAGGCCAGAAACGGGATTATTAGGCTTAAGATCTGGCTTAGGTCTTTTTGCTAATTTGCGTCCTGCCACCATTTTTCCGCAATTAATCGACGCTTCTAGTCTCAAACGGGAGATTATCGAGGGAGTGGATATCATGGTCGTCCGGGAATTGACCGGGGGTATCTACTTCGGTCAACCGAAGGGGATTTTTGAGACAGAAACGGGAGAAAAATGCGGTGTAAATACCATGGTTTACTTGGAATCGGAGGTGGACCGCATCGCTAAGGTAGCCTTTGAAATTGCCCAAAAACGCGGCAATAAACTCTGTTCCGTCGATAAAGCTAATGTTCTTGATGTTTCCCAACTCTGGCGCGACCGGATGACGAAAATGGCCGCTAATTATCCCGATGTGGAACTTTCCCATCTCTACGTCGATAACGCGGCCATGCAGTTAGTCCGGGCCCCCAAACAATTTGATACTATCGTCACGGGCAATTTATTCGGTGATATTCTCTCCGATGAAGCGGCCATGTTAACCGGTAGTATCGGAATGTTACCCTCCGCTAGTTTAGGGACTGCTGGGGTGGGAGTTTTTGAACCCGTCCACGGTTCGGCCCCGGATATCGCCGGCCAAGATAAAGCCAATCCGATCGCCCAGATTCTCAGCGCTGCTATGATGTTAAAATATGGGCTAAATCAGCCTTTAGCGGCAGCAGCGCTGGAAAAAGCCGTAGAAAAAGTCTTAGAGTTCGGTTATCGTACCGGAGATATTTTCTCGGAAGGTATGACCTTAGTGGGATGCCAAGCTATGGGCCAGGCCATCCTAAAAGTTTTAGAATCCTAACAAAAGTGGCATAATCGGAAATCGTCATATAACATTGATTTAATAAATATGTCAATTTAATCGTGGGGAGACGAGTGCTATGGTAGCCCTATCCGAGAAAACAGAACAACAACGTGTCGATATGGAAATCCCAATTTTGTTAGATCCTACTGTCTTACGGGCGGCCAGACGCATTTATCGCATCTACTGTACCCTCAATAGCAGAGTTAGTAAACGTCCTTTCGGTGTCGCTATTAACCGCGACAATCATCGGGGCCAATTAATTTTTAACAATAAACCGATTCTTCTCCCCGGGGAATGTTTCGTCCCGATTAAGCAAATCGAATCGGAAGCCTATTAATTTTTGTGAAGATTTGCCCTAAATATCTTGCCAAACGTCAGCTAATACCCACTGACGTAATTTTTTGTCTAATATAGGGTTTGCTGAATAAATCTAAAAACATTGTTCGATAAGACTTTTAGACCTTTTTGAAATCCAAAAGTACCGGCCATTGGAGTAATGGGGGGGAAAATTCCGGGACTTTTTCCCTGAAAATCGGTAAAACCCTACACCCCACACCCTACACCCCACACCCCACACCCAAGACAAACTTTTTGCCGCAAACCCTAATATAAAAAGATGTTCGGGAATAATCTTAACTCTACCCTAATCCAAGACCTCGATCGCCTAGAAAATCGTCTTCGGGAAATTCCCCTCGAACCGGGGGTGTACTTCCTGCGCGACCAAAATGGCGAAATTCTCTACATCGGTAAATCCAAAAAACTCCGGTCTAGAGTCCGTTCCTATTTTCGTCCCAGTCAACCTCTCAGTCCCCGCATTGCTTTGATGGTGCGACAGGTGACAGAAATTGAATTTATCGTCACCGACACGGAAGCAGAATCTTTGGCCCTGGAAGCTAATCTAATTAAACAACATCAGCCCCATTTTAATACTCTCCTCAAGGACGATAAAAAATATCCATACATTTGTATTACTTGGTCGGAAACCTACCCGCGCATTTTTATCACCCGCAAACGTAGCATAAATAACCAAAAAGACCGTTATTATGGTCCCTACGTCGATACTAGGCTGCTGCGCCACACTTTACACCTAATTAAACGCACTTTTCCCCTGCGTCAACGTCCCCAACCTCTGTTTAAAGACCGTCCCTGTTTAAATTATGATATCGGTCGTTGTCCGGGGGTTTGTCAAAAATTAATTAGTCCCCAAGATTATCGAGAAACCTTGCAGAAAGTGGCGATGATTTTTCAGGGAAGGACGGGGGAATTATTAGAGAAATTAGCAGCAAAGATGCTCGCAGCGTCGGAAAACCTAGATTTTGAACAAGCGGCCACGATTAGGGATCAAATTCGCGGATTACAGGCCCTTAATACCGATCAAAAAGTCTCTTTACCTGATGATACCGTATCCCGGGACGCGATCGCTTTAGCTAAGGACGAGCAGCATTGTTGCATACAATTATTCCAAGTGCGTTCTGGTCGTTTGGTGGGACGTTTGGGATTTTTTGCCGATAGTCAGTCAGCAAACGAGGGAGAAATCCTGCAAAAAGTCCTGGAAGAACATTATTTATCGGTGGAAGGGGTGGAAATTCCCAGCGAAATCCTGTTACCCTGCGAATTACCGGAAGGTGAGGTGTTAGCGGGGTGGTTAAGGGAAAAAAAAGGTCGCAAAGTCGAGTTAACTGTCCCCCAACGGCAAAGTAAAGCGGATTTATTAGCTATGGTGGAGAAAAACGCTCTTTATGAGTTAGAAAAGACGAAAAGAAGCGCCGACCGAGATTTACAGTCTTTGCAGGATTTAGCGGTAATTCTCGATTTACCAGCACTACCCCACCGCATCGAGGGTTATGATATTTCTCATATTCAGGGTTCTAATGCAGTCGCGTCGGGAGTGGTGTTTATCGATGGGGTGGCCGCTAATCAACATTATCGTCATTATAAAATCAAAAATCCCGAGGTTAAAATCGGCCATTCCGATGATTTTGCCAGTTTAGCAGAAGTAATTCGCCGGCGTTTCCGTCGTTATGCCGAAAATCCCGATAATATTGCCGAAAGTGATGATTTTCCCGATTTGGTTATGATTGATGGAGGAAAAGGACAATTATCAGCAGTGGTGACAGTTTTAGGGGAGATGAATTTATTAGAACAGGTAAAAGTTGTTAGTTTAGCTAAACAGAGAGAGGAGATTTTTTTACCGGGGGAATCCTCTCCTTTAGAGACGGATAAGGAACAACCCGGAGTGCAATTATTGCGTCGAGTCAGGGATGAAGCGCACCGCTTTGCTGTTAGCTTTCACCGACAACAAAGGATGCAAAAAAGTCGCCGTTCCCGTTTGGATGAGATACCGGGGTTAGGTTTTAAGCGACAAAAAGATTTATTAGCTCATTTTCATTCTCTGGATTATATTCGCGAAGCTTCCCTAGAACAATTGCAACAGGTGACAGGAATTGGGGAACAATTAGCTAAGGAAATTTATAATTATTTTCATCCTAGGTAGGGATAAGCTGTTGAAGAATATCTAAGGCGGCTCTCTTGGGTTTGGTGGGTAAAATGTATTCTAAGATACATTCTTCCTAGCGAGGGGGTGGAACGAACCACAAAGACACAAAGGACACAAAGACTGATCGATCATATTGTAAGTTAAACTTATCACACAGAACCTAGAAGAGTCACTCGGTTTTAACTTCCGTATCGAGAATCGTCCCTTTGACGTTAGCATCTTTAAAATTAGCCCCGTTAAGATTTGCCCCTTCAAGATTTGCCCCTTCAAGAAATGCCCCTTTAAGATTTGCCCTTTCAAGATTAGCCCCTTCAAGATATGCCCCTTCAAGAAATGCCCATTCAAGAAATGCCCCTTCAAGATTTGCCCCTTCAAGATTTGCCCTTTCAAGATTTGCCCCCACAAGATTTGCCCTTTCAAGATTTGCCTCTTCAAGAAATGCCCCGTAAAGATTTGCCCCGTAAAGATTTGCTCCTTCAAGATTTGCTCCTTCAAGAATTGCCCATACAAGATTTGCCCCTGCAAGATTTGCCCCTGCAAAATTTGCCCTTTGAAGATTTGCTCTGTAAAGATCTCGACATATCAACAGACAGTTTTGTAAATCAAGAAAACTGAGGCAATCTAACACAAACATAGGCTTATAATCTATTCTTTGTCCCTGAAGACGGGCCAACCAATTGCCGAAAGCTTCAGGAGAAGGCCATTGAATGGGAAAAATTTCTTCGGTGACTCGCCCACAGGCATTAAATACCGCTAATAAAGCTTCCTCGGCATTGCGTGCCTGTCGCATTTCCTCCTGAAAATTGGGGCGGTTTGTTAAATTCTCCATCGGCATTCCTTTGTCCAAAAGATATTCAATTAAATCACCCAGAGTTTTCTGCCACTGTTTCACTTCATCTGGGGACTGTAATTGTATTTGATTGACAATAAAACTAAAAAGATATTCATCTATTGCCGTCGGTCCGCATAAAGTCGCCCAGGCGATTAAAGCTTTTTTGTCGGGATTGTAGTCATAATCATGATCCTTTTCACGGTTTTGTAATTTCTTATGAATTTGCTTAACTCGGTCAACAATTCTGCGGGCAGTTAAATATTCACCAAAACTTTTATGGGTAAATTCAAAGGTTTTTTCGCTGCCTCGTAAATCGCCACTTTCTCGAAAATAAAAGGCTGTTAAAAGACGGGTAATACTCCCTTTGGAATCGCTTTGAAAACTATCTTGGAAATTTTTTAGGAGATTTTTTAAGCCATTATTTTCACAATGTTCTTTAATCTCTATAACGGTGGTGGTTCTACCGTTACCATGCCAACAGGAAAGGGCAATTTCCATTAAAATTAGCACAAAATCTTTTTCTGTAATCCCTTCTATAGCCCGGTGGCCTGGACTATTTTTTTCATAACCTCGCTCATAGACTGCCTTGAGCAAATTGTCATAAATATTATTGAGGTTAGTTTCTTGGGAAAATTGAACCTCGCCTCGTTCAAAAGTGAGAGCAATAAGATAATTTAATAGCGGTTGAGCGGTAATTTCTTGTAAATTTTTCCCCGATAATTCCGGCGGTAATTGTGCATAGTTTTTCCCTTTAGCTTGCCCATACTGTTGCCACCATTGATCACGTTGATCGACTTTTAATAAGTTATCGACATCGCTAAAATCATCGCTTTTATCAACCCAATAGGGTAAAATAGTGATAATTTGCTGAGGTTTTTTAAAATTATTTTTATTGGATTGTACCACCACATCACGCCCACTAATCAACACTTGTAAACGGGTTTTATTTTGATTAAAACTTTTGACCTGATCTCGTACTTCATTAACAAAATTTTGGGCGACTTCTTGGGCGATTTTTCCCTGCATAGATAGCTCATCTAAGCCATCAAAGATAATTAGTAATTTTAAATCTTGATCCCTCGGTTCTAGGGGATTTTCTGGTAAAAAACCGTCATGTTGAACAAAAGTTTGAACTGCTGTTACTAAATCTGTGGAGAAACTCAAGCGATGCAAGGGAATATATAAAACTTGTTTTTCTAAGCGAGCTTGTTGGGCAGCAAATACCTTACAAAAGGACGATTTTCCACTACCCGGCCCACCGGTCAATAAACGGATAGCATCATCGGATTTTGCCGCTTCTAACCATGTTTCTAACTGCTCTTGGAGCTTGATAACAATGCGTTTAAATGATGGCTCTCGATGGTAATCTGTGTCTGGGGTGGCTTTTTTTTCTTCTTCATAAAATCCCCGTAGAGGTACATAAATTTGCTTTAAACTAAAGGTTTCCCAAAAAATAGGTTCATCGATCTGTTTTTGCAACCAAGCTCGATAATGTAACCAGCCTCTTTCTCGTTTCCAAGCATTGTTAAAAGGAGTGTCGATTTCATCTAAAAGCAGACTGTATTCATCTCGTTTATCTTTCCATTGTTCCTGCAATGCTAAGACAAAATAAGCTGGTAAACGGTTACTTAGGCTCTTCGCTTCCTGGGAATTACTGATTAAATTATTTGTTGTTAACCACCGTAAAAAAGCTGCTTGGATTGGTGCGACTATAGGTAATCTTTCGGGATGCTCAAAAAAATCTTGATCGAGAATTAATTCCGGCTCTTCTAAAAAGTCGGTAATCTGACGGTAAAGTTCTTTTAAAGGCAGCTTTTCAACTTCTTGGGGCAGTAAATCAGCATTACTTTTAAGTAATCCTTTCATCGCTTTCATTAGCGATTGACTTATTAATAAACCCGCTAATTCCCCCGGAGTCCGACTTAAACCAAGAGCATCTAAAACTTCTACTCCATTTTCGGCCAGATCATCCCACTGCAAAAATGCCCGGTTAAGAGCGGCTTTTCCCAGGGTACTAAAGAGACTTCTCAGATTGACTTTAACTTGTCGTTTCCAGATATTTTGGGGTTTGGAAACAGAAATTCCAGCAGCTGATTCGGACATAGAAAAAAGCGATCAATAAAGCTTATGTAGTCTATTATATAAGTAATAACAACCGTTGAGGTGGTTGGGTTTCGCTTTTTCAATCGAATTGAGCCATTTTCGACCCCGTATTGTTTCGCTCAACTCAACCTAGGAGGCCGAAAACCTAGACTAACGCGGAGTAATTTCACTCAACGCTTCTTGCAGCAGTTCATCACTTACACCATGACGCTTCAAACTAGCAACGAGAGCAGAAATTGTATCTCCCTCTAGACGCTCCAAATCCGCACGCAGCCCTTGTCCAATGTAAGCACGCATCAAAGGTTGATAACCTGAGAAACCAAGCAACGGTGCAACCCGCTTTAAATCTTCAATCACATCTTCGGGAATACGAATCGTGATTGTAGTCATAGGGCGATTTCTCTCCAGTCGTTTTTTTAATGCCTCAACTTTCATAATACCGTCATGGTTGATCGGGTTAATCCTAGATTTCTCGTCATTCCAAACAAAAGTAATGCCACTGAGGACAAAATAGACATCCATACTTGTAGTATAGGCAGGATGTATTTACATTGTCAATACTTTATTAACACACCCTACGAGAGCAGCAATTATTATAGGTTGGGTTGACGCAAGGAAAAACACCCTACGAGGCTCTAGGCTTATTGACAGATAAAAATCAATTCAGGGTGATTTTATGCTAATCTGCAACTTACCGACTTATAATAAAAATGTTCTTGCCAAAGAAGTTGTAGCTAACTGCTTAACTGAATCTGCTAGGATGCTATTACAGAATAGAAGACTACATCTATTAATTGCTGAGGCAGAACTAAGTTTAACCGCTCCTTTTTTAACTACTTATATCGCTTTCAGGCAAAAAATTAGGCGTTTTCGGTTTACCATGGTCAAAGTGTGCTTTCTAGGCTAATGACTTTGACTAAAAACCCCGTGATCAGAAACCATCGTTTTTCCCCCCGCAATCTCTTTGAGACTTGCATGGCCCTATTGGTGTTATGTAATTATATTCTGGTTATTTTCGATTTAACCTATATTCCCCTGCGAGATTTTTGGTTACAGGGACGCTTGCAAATAACTTTATTAAGATTTAATGAACCAATAAAACTCGGGCCGATTTCCTTTCAAGAATTACAAATACCTCCCGATAAACCCCTAGAAATTCCCTTTGTTAAAGGAATCGCTAAGTATGATGTGGTGAAAGGAATTAAACCCTATCGCAGTACCAGTGAATATTTAGAGACGGTTAATAAACTTAATCAACTAATTAATCAAAAGCTCTTTAACCCAGAGTTTAATCTGCAAGAATATCGCCAAGATATCGAGAAAATTTTAGACAATTTGCGCCAAAAAAGTGTCAATATGATTGATAATAATCCCTTTGCCTTGGCGGGGAAGACTGGGACTTTAGAGAAGATTAAAAATAAAATGCGCTTGCGGGTTTTTAAAACAGAAAATGATTCCGCAAAAGCAGCCTTTCAGAAGTTTTGGAGTTGGGATTATCTCAGTCAAAATGGCTGGGAAAAAGAGTTGAAGTTTTTTAATCAAGAAATTCAACCTTTAATAGAAACTAATTATTTTCGTCCCCTAGGAGAAGATGGGAGACCGATAGATAACTTTGAGGCGATCGATTTTTTATTTGGTACCATCTTTTTCTGGGAATTTATGCTGAGAACTTGGTGGATTGCTCGCACTCATAAAGGCCTGCGTTGGCGCGAGGCTATGTTATGGCGTTGGTATGATATTTTTCTGTTTATTCCTATCTGGAGATGGCTGCGATTTATTCCTACCGTTATTCGCCTAGATCAAGTTAAAATTATTAACTTAAGACTGATTAAAGAACAGGCAGTTAAAGGCCTAGTTGCGCTAATTTCTAAAGATGTTACTGAGATAATTGTCCTGAGAATCATTAATAAAATTCAGGAATATATTCGACGGGGACAAGTGGAGAAATTTCTCGAGAAATCTCTCAATGGCGGATATAATAATCTCAATGATACTAATGAAGTTGTCGAAATTTTTCGGTTATTAGTTAATAGTACCGTTGACAAGGTTTTACCGCAAATTAAACCAGAAGCAGAAGCTTTCATTAAATACAATATCGAGAAAATTCTCAGTCAAACTCCCGCTTATCAAAGCTTATTGCGATTACCTGGCATGAAAGGATTAAAAACTGACTTGAGCAATCGCCTATCTAGTCAATTGTATCAATCCTTTGTTAATATAGCTGAAAAGATTACCCAGGAAGACGAAGTTTTTGAGCGTTTAGTTCAGCAATTAGTCCAACGTTTCGGGCAATCTCTCGCCGGGGAATTACAATCCCGTCACAGTTTAGAAAGAATTGAGATGTTATTAATTATCTTCCTAGAAGAAGTGAAATTAAACTATGTAGAAGAATTCTCGGATGAAGACTTAGAAACTATCCTCGAGCAAACTCGGTTACTCCACTCTAAAAGTGCAGAAATTACCCCAGTAGAAACCATGAATCCCCGTCTTCTTCCCTAAAAATTAGTGATCATTGATTAGGTAATACTAAATCCGTTAAGTATAGGCTACTTATAAGGAGAGGCACTCATGCAAAAGGGGGAATAAATAATCAGTCTTTAATAACCGGATTTAGTATAATATTGCTTGACATTTTGCTCACTTTTGGACTAAAATATCCGATGAAAAATCCATTACTCAATTAAGCTAATTATCTACTCTCATGTTAACAAAAATTATTCTCGGTTTACTTTGGTTAGGCTTCGGATTATACGCTTTTTTACTAGCACCCCCCGATCCACCAGATACAGTGAATTTAATTATCAATCTTTCCACTGGGAAATGGCAAGATATCAACCCGTTAATTATTGCTCTTTTTAACCTGATGGGAGTTTGGCCACTGATCTACACTAGCCTTTTAATTATCGATGGTCGTGACCAAAAAATCATCGCTTGGCCCTTTGCTTTTGCCTCCTTTGCTGTGGGTGCTTTCGCTATTTTACCCTATCTAACTCTCCGTCAACCCAACAGCAATTTTACCGGTAAAAAAAATCTGGTCATTAAACTTCTAGACTCACCTTGGTTGGGAGTAATTGCCCTAATTACTGCGGCAATTTTAATCGCTTACGGATTAATTAACGGCAATTGGTCTGATTTTTGGCATCAGTGGCAAACTAGCCGTTTTATTCAGGTTATGAGTGTAGATTTCTGTCTTTTAACCCTATTATGTGCAATTTTGCTGCAAGATGATCTAACCCGACGGGGATTAAAAAATCCTTTCCTGTTGCCGGTAATTTCCCTATTGCCTCTAATCGGTCCGGCAATTTATTTAATTATTCGTCCTCGCTTAGGGGAGAATTAAGGGTAAATTGCCTTCTTGGGGAAACTCGGCCTAGTTATCAGTTGTTTTTTAACTATTTCTTGACGAGAGAAGTTCATATTTAACAGAAATTATGCTGAGGTTCCCCTAAAATACGAGTCAAGAGATTAATGTCCAGATTAGAAGGAGTGTTTAACCTTGTTAGAGAGTCAAAAACCACCTCGGATTTACTGCTTTCAAGCTGATTATATTGCCTCCCAACAATTTAACCCCCAAGAGATTCCCGCTTGGTTATCCTTAGAGGTAAACTGGCAGGGTTATAGAATTCACACCCTACCCTGGGTAGCAGACGTAGCTAGGGTATTAGGATTATTAGCGATCGAAGATACCCCCCAAGGGTGGCAAGATTATTTAGAAAGCTTGGGATTAGCCAAAATTAGGTTAATGGACAGCGAGGAGTTTTTTGAGGATAAATCTTTATCGGGATGTTAAAAATGCCCTATAATTGGCAATTTAGTGATGATTCTACCGGTCAATTTATGCCCTATAAACTACTCTTCGTCTGTTTAGGAAATATCTGTCGTTCTCCCGCTGCCGAGAATATCATGACTTATCTGATTGAACAAGAAGGATTAAGCAATAAAATCCTCTGTGATTCTGCGGGGACTGCCGGTTATCATATCGGTTCTCCTCCCGATTCTCGCATGAATACGGCGGCCAAAAAACGCGGTATTCCTCTGCAAGGGACAGCTAGACAATTTACCCGCGAGGATTTCGAGAATTTTGATCTAATCTTAGCCATGGATAAAGCCAATTATCAAGATATTTTATCCCTAGATCGGACAGGAAAATATCAAGAAAAGGTCAAGTTAATGTGTGACTATGCCCGTTATCACCCAGAAAAAGAAGTTCCCGATCCCTACTACGGTGGTCGTGAAGGTTTTGACCGCGTAATCGAGCTACTTTTAGACTCCTGTGGCAGTCTTTTGGAGGACGTAAAAAACAAAATTTAAGTTTTTTCTTCCAGCTAATCGATTAATCTATGTTCGAGGGAAAAACGAACCAATTCGGCCCGATTGTTAGTAGTTGTTTTCCTGAGTAAACTGCTAACATATTTCTCGATCGTGCGAGAACTAAGATGCAGTTTTTGCCCAATTTCAATATTAGAAAGTCCCCGGGCTAAATGTTCTAACACTTCCCGCTCGCGATTCGTTAACTTAAAATCGTCCTGTAAAGAAGAAGTTAAAACATCCCTAGTTTTGGGGCTTTCTTCCGGTTTTAATTTCTGATATTGACGTTCACTTTGCACCATTTGCGCTCGCTCTAAAAGATTGCGAATAACTGCTTTTAATTCCTCCATCTCAAAAGGTTTAGGAAGATAGATATCACAACCCACTTGATAACCGCGAATTCTTTCCTCTGTTGACCCTCTTTCGGTTAAAAAAATTACTGGTAATAACCTAAATTCTGGCTGTTGCCGCACCTTAGTCACCAAAGAATAGCCGTCTAAACGCGGCATTTTGATATCCGATACCAAAAGATGGGGATGATAGGTATCCAATAAATTCAAAGCTTCCAAACCATTACTCGCCGCCACCACACTATAACCTGCTAATTCTAAATAGTCTTTGACCGCTAGGCGGATACCGGGGTCATCATCGGCAATTAGAATCAAAAGAGGCATAGAAATTAACAGGACAAGGTTTTTTCAGTATTGATAGCCTAGCACCCTCCGCTCGTCACAATTGTCCATCAAGCTACAGAGGCCGTTGTAACTGATATTATACTAGCAGTTAGCAATCAGCTTTTTCAGTGATCAGTCATCAGTAATCAGTAATCAGATGTGAGTTTTCAGCTTTTTTCTCCTCCTCTCCCCACTCCCCCACTCCCCCACTCCCCCACTCCCCCATCTCCCCACTCCCCCACTCCCCCATCTCCCCCCGCAACGCCCACGAAGTGGTCTCCCCCACTTCCCCAACCCCTTTTTTACTTTTTACTTAAGATGACAGATTATTTAGTTTCCCTGACAATTTGGGCGGGTATTTACGCGATTTTTGCCCTCGGTTTAAATCTACAATGGGGATTTACTGGCTTAATTAACTTTGGTCACGTTGCTTTTGCCACTTTAGGGGCTTATGCAACGGTTTTATTGACTTTACAGGGTGTACCGATGATTTTTGCCGCCATTGTCGGGGCGATCCTAGGGGCATTGTTGGGATTGGCGATCGGTTTTTCCACCCTGAGATTAAGAGCCGATTATCTAGCAATTGTCACCATCGGGGTGTCTGAGTTAATTCGTTTGCTGGTGCTTAACGAGGATTGGTTAACGAAAGGTAGTTTCGGACTACAACGTTATCCCCTACCTTTGGATATAAATCCCAGTTTTCCCGTCAAATTATTAATTATTGCCCTGTTTACCCTGCTTGCTATCTTTGCTCTCTGGCAATTGGGGCGCAATCTGCAACGACAATGGCGCGAAGCGGGGCAAATTAGCGGTAAAAGCTATCAACCGACGCAAAAGAGAGCTTTAATCTTTTGGGGGTTGTTAGGGGCGATAATCCTGCTTTTTCTGTATATAAACGGTGTAATTGCCTTGAATGACTATAATTACAAAGCGGGGCTGATGGTGGTAGTTTTAGTCCTCCTCGCTCTCGTTTATACTGGTTTAGAATTACTTTTGCGATCGCCTTGGGGACGCATCCTCAAAGCTATCCGGGAAGATGAAGAAATTCCCCGGGCTTTAGGAAAAAATGTCTTTTGGTATAAGTTACAATCTTTGATGTTAGGCGGTGCGATCGCTGGTTTAGCTGGGGCTTTTTTAGCATGGCAATTAACCACTATTTACCCGACTAATTTTGAACCGTTATTGACTTTTAACGCTTGGATTATTATCATTCTCGGTGGCTCTGGTAGCAATGCCGGCACCTTACTAGGATCAATAATTTTCTGGGCTTACGATTCCCTGACTCGTTTTATTCTACCCCAATTAGATATTTTTAATGATAGCCAATTGGGGGCTTTACGGATTATGATTATCGGTCTGCTGCTCATGGTTTTAATGATCTGGCGACCCCAGGGTATCCTCGGCAAAAAAGAGGAGTTAACTTTGGGAAGATAATTTCAGTTATCAGTTATCAGTTATCAGTTATCAGTATTAAATAGCAGTTTTCTAAGGAATTAAGCAAAATTAATTACACATTTAAATAACCCTATTGCAAGAGTGCCTATTGCAAGAGTGCCTATTGCCTGTCTCAACTAAGAAATTTATTTCCCACGACTACTTACTGTCTTTTCACTGATTACTGATTACTGTTTACTGTTTACTGATAACTGATGTTTACTTGATATTTATGTTACTTTCTGCCAAAGGATTATCGAAAAGTTTTGGGGGCATTCGCGCCGTCAATAATGCTTATTTGGATGTGCCGCAGGGCAGCATCACCGGGTTAATCGGTCCAAATGGAGCCGGCAAAACCACACTTTTTAACCTTTTATCTAATTTTATTCGCCCAGATAAAGGGGAAGTTTTTCTTGATGGTCAGCCCATTCATCAGCTGCCTCCCTATCAAATTGCCCTGAAAGGATGTGTGAGAACTTTTCAAGTAGCAAGGGTATTATCCCGATTAACGGTGTTAGAAAATATGCTCTTAGCTAGTCCGGGGCAAACGGGAGAAAATTTTCTCAAAGTCTGGTTTCAGGGGGCAAAAATTCGCCAACAGGAACAGGAAAATCGTGCCAAAGCTTTGGACATATTAGATTCGATTGGTCTAGGGGAGAAAGCGCAGGATTATGCGGGAGCTTTATCGGGAGGACAGCGTAAATTATTAGAGATTGGCCGAGCGCTAATGACCAAGCCAAAATTAATTTTATTAGATGAACCAGCCGCCGGAGTTAATCCAACTTTAATCGCTCAAATCAGCGACCATATTATCGAATGGAATCGTCAGGGAATTACCTTTTTAATTATCGAGCATAATATGGATGTGATTATGTCCCTTTGTCACCACGTTTGGGTATTAGCAGAAGGGACAAATTTAGCCGATGGTATTCCCTGCGAAATCCAAAAAAACGAGCGGGTTTTAAAGGCTTATTTAGGAGACTAAAGCTAATTTTTGCACCTGTTCAACAAAGTTAGCCAGAATTTTTAAGCCATTAGTCGAGGATTTTTCCGGGTGAAACTGCACCGCTACCAAACGATCACGAGCGATCGCTGCTGTCACCGTTTGACTGCCGTGGGTGACGGTGGCAGCAGTTAGATGACTATCAAGGGGATCGACATAATAGGAATGGACAAAATAGACGTGAGGGTGCGGGGGTAATCCCTGCCAAAGAGCATGATCCGGCTGGGTGAAGTCTAATTGATTCCAACCCATGTGAGGAATGGTAATGCCAGGTTCCGAGCGAAAACGGCGCACTGTCCCCGAAATAATCCCTAAACCCGCCTCTTGACCCTCCTCTGATGAGTCAAAGAGAATTTGTAAACCGAGACAGATACCGAGAAAGGGTTTACCATTAGCGATCGCCGCTTTGATCGGTTTTTCTAGATGACGGCTGCGAATTTGCCGGACAGCAGGATCAAAAGAACCGACTCCGGGTAAGACAATAGCGTCAGCTTTTTCGAGATCGAGGGGAGAATCGGTAATTTTCGGCACTGCACCCACGGTTTCCAGTCCTTTACAGGCAGAGTGCAGATTTCCCATGTCATAATCGATGACAGCGATTAAGGTCATTGCTATATACTGAGCAAGCGATAACCCTATTTTAGAGCAATCACGCCGCTAAATTAGGTCTTGACTCAAAAATGAAACGCACGACGGGGGAAGCCAAAGGCGGGGGGATCACATCGCCTTGTACCAGTTGAGGAAGTGCATAATTTTGGGTAAATCTTCTGGTTGGGCAGGTTCGATCAGATAATGGACATGATTAGACATGATACAGAGAGCATAAAGCTTAAACTGGTGTTTGTCTAAAGCCTTCTTGATGGCATAAAGAAATACCTCCCGGCATTCCCGCTTGGATAATTTGAACTCTCGGTTATTGCAGCGTGTGGTGACGTGGTAGGAATAACCAGTTTGAAGATTTCGAGGTTTTCTAGGCATATTCTTGAGCAAAATTTGAACTTATGATAGTTGCTGACATTCAAAAAAACTCCCTCAAAGAGCAAAGGCTACAATTTATTCGTAACCATCAACAAGCTTTCGATGTTGAGCCGATTTACCCTTTACGGCTGTTTGAAGATTTCGTGATGGGGGTTGAGGGCGATTGTACTATTGAAGCCTCTTGTAAGATAGAATTAGATAAACTCATTGCCTCAAGGTTTTTGCTCTTTTTTAAAGATCAAGCCCAAGAGTGGCAAAAATATCTAGCTCAATCTCTAGCTTTTTTTCAGCAAGTGGAGAACCGTGTGGGTGTTCAATTAGATTATTCTTTATTACAGGGATTTTTAGGAGATAATTTTGACTTTAGCAAGCTAGAAGTCCTAAGTGCTGGTATTGACTTAAGAACCAATCTTGCCGATTCTAGTGTAAAAATGCACATCAGAATTAGGGATTATCCCGAAAAACTAGCAACCGCTTTTGTTTTAAGTGACGGTGCTGCTGATAGTAATTATCTCAGTGGGTTTGTCAACTTAATTGGTTTTGATCTTTATTTCAAGGGTAAAAGTGCAATCGAAATTTATGCCGAGATTAGAGAAGACGATTTTTTCAAACCAGAAACCATCAATCAAGTGTGGCAACATTTTCCTAAATCAGCCTTAAAACCTCTCCAAGCATCAAGTCTATTTTTTACAGGTTTATCAAAAGCAAATAATAACCCAGTGCTTTACTACTCTCTCAAAAATCGTCAGAATTTAATCAATTACTTTAAGCTTAATGATACCGCCCAAAGAGTTCACAGCTTTTATCAACATCAAGATATTCTACCTAATATGTGGGTAGGTACAGCCCAACAAGAATTAGAAAAAACGAGAATTGAAAATGTTAGACTTTACTATTATAAGTATTTTGGAATGGAGTAAACTTTATGTTAACCACAAAACTTCCCTGATATCAAGATACTCAAAAAGATAAAACTGCTAATGGAGACAATCGATGATAGCAACTACAACAATTTCTCCTCAATTAACCATTCCACGCCTAGAAAATGGGGATAAGCTTACTCGTCGTGAATTCGAGCGTAGATATAAGGCTATGCCAAATCTAAAAAAAGCAGAACTCATTGAAGGAATTGTTTATATTATGGCTTCTCCCCTAAGAATTACGAATCATGGCAACCCTCATGCGCGTATTATTACTTGGCTAGGTAACTATTGGTCAAGTACACCCGGAACCGAATTAGGTGATAATTGTACGGTTCGTCTTGATACTGACAATGAACCTCAACCCGATGCACTATTAAGAATTAAAAATGGTGGACAATCAACGATTAGTGAGGATGGTTATGTCGAAGGTGCGCCAGAGTTAATCGTTGAAATTGCAGCGAGTACTGTCTCCCTTGACTTACATCAAAAACTTAATGTTTATCGCCGTAACCAAGTGCAAGAATATCTAGTCTGGCGAGTTGAAGATGGAGAATTTGATTGGTTTAGATTAACAAATGAAGAATATATTAAACTTGAACCGAACTCAGAAGGGATAATTTGTTCCCAGATCTTCCCTGGATTATGGTTAGATAGGGATGCCTTATTAGCCGGTGACTTAGCCAAGGTTTTAGAAGTTTTGCAATTAGGAATAGCTACGCTCAAACATCAATCTAGTTAGAGTAATCTAAATTCAACAAAATCAAGACGGAGATAATCAATAATGCAAAGTATTCACGCCTTAAAACAACTCTATGAGATTGATGACTCCCAATGGCTAGGAGAAACCGTTAGCCTACTCAGAAATCATCAATTTCAACAGCTAGACTTAGAACATTTAATCGAGGAATTAGAGGATTGGGGCAAAGAAAATAAAAATGCTGTAGCCAGTCTTTTAGAACAGGTTATCCGCCATTTATTATTACTGCAATACTGGACAAAGGAAGCAGAATGTAATACAATTCATTGGCAGGAAGAAATTTATAACTTCTGGACTCAATTAAGGCGAAAAATGACGGCTAATCTCCGTAATTATTTAGAAGAAGAATTAAACTATATTTATGAAGATGCGTTAGGTTTCGTCAAAATCAAAACAGCGAATACTATGATTTTTCTCTCTCAATGTCCTTACTCACTAGAACAATTACTAGATCGCGATTGGTTGCCATAAAAATCAATTAAACAACAAAAAGAGATGAGAAATTATGTTAACCACAAAACCCCGCTTTCAAACCTTTGCCGAATATCTACAATATGAGGATAATTCAGAGGAATCTTATGAATTATTTAACGGAGAATTGGTAGAAATGCCGCCAGAATCAGGACTTAACTTTGAAATCGCTAACTTTCTTTTTCTCAAATTTGCTTCACTTGTTGGACATCGGAGAGTCAGAGGACATGGTTTAGAATTAGAAGTGAGAGGCGAACCGAAAAACCGTTATCCTGACCTAACCATTATTCGAGAAGAACATATTCAATTACTCTCCCAGAGAAATACGATTCTTCTTTCCATGGCACCCCCCTTATTAGTCATTGAAGTGGTTAGTCCGGGGGAAATCCAAAGAGAGAGAGATTACATCGCCAAAAGAAGCCAATATCAAGCTTGTGGGATTCCTGAATACTGGATAGTTGATCCTCAAACTCAAACTATTTTAGTCTTAGAATTAAGAGGAAATGCTTACACACAGGTTGGTAATTTTAGCAATGATGATCTAGTAAAATCTCCCAGATTCAAAGAATTAAACTTAAAGGTTTGTGATGTATTTAATTATTAACTTTATCGGTTAACCCAAGAATTAAAAAAAGATGAACGTCTTAACTATTCCGGGATTAAAAGAACTACAAAAACAAACCAAAGGCGCAGCAGAAATAACCGTCGCCATTCTCGATGGTGTAGTTGATACCGACCATCCCTGCTTCAACGGGGCAGACCTAACCCGTTTACCCACCCTCGTCCAGCATCAAGCCACCGCGGGGCAAATGTCCACCCACGGAACCCATATTGCCAGCCTCATCTTTGGACAACCTAAAACAGAAATAGAAGGAATTGCCCCTAATTGTCGAGGCCTACTCGTACCCGTCTTCGCCGAGGATAACCGTAAACTCTCCCAACTCGATTTAGCGAGGGCGATTGAACAAGCCGCCGAAAATGGGGCAAAAGTGATTAATATTAGCGGCGGGGCCCTCACTGATATGGGAGAAGCCGAAGACTGGCTAATTCGTGCCGTCGAGATGTGTAACGAGAGAAATATTCTTCTCGTTGCTGCTGCTGGCAATGATGGCTGTGAATGCCTCCAAGTTCCGGCGGCCCTTCCCGCCGTCCTAGCGGTGGGTGCTGTTGATGCTAGAGGGCATCCCCTCGACTTTAGTAATTGGGGGGAAACCTACCAAAGTCAAGGCATCCTTGCCCTTGGAGAAAACATCTTAGGGGCAAAACCAGGGGGCGGGACTGTGCAACTGAGTGGGACCAGCTTCGCTGCGCCTATTGTGGCTGGAGTAGCCGCCTTATTACTCAGCTTGCAGGTGCAGCGAGGAGAAACCCCCAATCCTCACGCTGTCCGGGAGGCAATCCTAAAAAGCGCCCTCCCCTGCCAATATGCCGACAGCGAAAATGAACCAAAATGTTTAGCCGGATTGTTGAACATTTCTGGGGCAATTAAACAGCTAACAGGAGAAACCATGTCCGAATCTGTGGAAACCCAAGCAACAGTAGAAGCATCAGGCTGTGGCTGCGGTGGTACGCCCGAAACCCCTGAGGCTGAACGCCAAAACCTCGAACTGAGTGCCGCAACTAGCGAACCGGTAATTCCCGTCGCCCAAATTCCCAATCCTGTCATCACCTCTCAAGGAGTATCCATGCCCGAAACTACCAATAAACCCGTCACCCCTAGCCAAGCTGCTGAACCTGCTGGTGGCATCGTCTATGCCATTGGCACCTTGGGCTATGACTTCGGCTCCGAAGCCCGTCGGGACACATTTAAACAACTGATGCCGACAGCGGTAATTGGTGGTATTGAAGTTCCCTCTAATCCCTACGATGCCCGTCAGATGGTGGATTACCTGGCTGACAACCTCTCGGAAGCTAAATCCTTAATTTGGACCCTGAACCTGGAACTTACGCCAATTTACGCCATTGAACCCCTTGGCTCTTTTTCCCGCGAAGTTTATGCCGCTTTACAGGAACTTCTTTCGGGACAAGTGCAAGCAGAAGACAGCCCCGAATATATCCAGCGTGTCAGTATTCCGGGACGGATTACTGGGCGGACAGTACGCCTGTTCTCAGGACAAGTTGTTCCCGTCATTGAACCAGATAGCCCCCGGGGAATTTATGGTTGGCACGTTAATACTTTAGTCAGTGCGGCAATAGAAGCCGTTGGTGCAGAACAAACAGAAGCCCAAGAAAGCCAAATGCGCCGCACTTTGAGTAGTTTCCTCAACCGCATCTACTACGATTTACGCAATTTAGGGCAAACTTCCCAAGACCGCGCCCTCAATTTTGCTGCGACTAACGCTTTCCAAGCAGCGCAAACTTTTTCTGAGGCTGTGGGTGCAGGGATGGAACTCGATAGCATTAGACCTCTTGCAAAAGTCTTAAGTCGATCCTTGTACAGCAACATTTTTGAAGATTATCAACTACTAATAAATAATTAACTGAAAGTCCCTCCCATTATTGTTTCTATCGTTTGTTTTCGGATTTATGCAAGAGGTCTATT
>NZ_JAPZSZ010000080.1:0-3378 GCF_027532095.1 Microcystis sp. LE19-195.1E | reverse complement strand
ACTCAATTGTCTATCTTTTGGTATTAACCTGTTTGTGCCTTAAGTCCTTCCCTGTATGGATTTCAGCTACTTTTGAGCGTAGGCGCTCTCATCGAATTTTATTTTAAGTTAATTATTTGCATAACAATTCCCGAAGAGCCGAAAACAATTAACAAAGATCGCATCAATGTCTTTATATATAAGGGTTTTATCCCTTATAGCCCCGTTTATTGCCTAAGACAAACAAAAAGAACCGTTTTCAGTTTACTGTTTACTGTTTACTGTTTACTGATCACTGAAAAAACTTCCCACACCCCACACCCGACGGCATAGGTCGAACAAATTAGCCATTTTTTCCATCAATATCTAAATTAAGATGGAAACCTGTTTGATTTGAAGAGAATGCTAACATCGATTAGAATTTTCCCAGTCCGGGCTTTTCAGTCTTGCAACCTTGACTCATCCTTGATTTTACTGCCATGCAGAGATATATTCGATCGCCCCTAGCCCTAACCCTGAGCATCAGCCTGTTAGCTAATTTTTTAACCGCTTGTAATAATGCCCAAACCCCCGATAACACTGCCTCTAGTCCCACCACCACTGGCCCCGGTGATCAAGGCTTAAAATTAGGGGCTTTACTGCCCATTACCGGAGATTTAGCCGCCATTGGTCAAAATATGCCCGAAGCAGCCGCCCTAGCGGTAGAGACTATCAATGCCTGTGGTGGAGTCAATGGCAAACCCGTCACCCTCGTGAAAGAAGATGACCAAACCGATCCCGCCGCCGGTGCTTCAGCGATGACGAAACTAGCGGAGGTGGATAAAGTAGCCGGTGTGATCGGTTCCTTTGCCAGTAGCGTCTCAGGAGCAGCGGTCGATGTGGCGGTGAGAAAGAAAGTTATGTTAGTCTCTCCGGGTAGCACCAGTCCTGTATTTACTGACAGGGCGAAAAAAGGCGATTTTAAAGGTTTTTGGGCGCGGACGGCTCCCCCGGACACCTACCAAGCTCAAGCTTTAGCGGTCCTAGCTAAGAAAAAGGGTTTTCAAAATGTGGCCACCGTCGTGATCAATAACGATTACGGAGTCGGATTTGAACGGGAATTCGTGAGCGCTTTCGATAAATTAGGCGGCACTATCACTAATAAGCAAAATCCTGTCCGTTATGACCCGAAAGCTGCCACTCTCGATAGTGAAGCGGCGGCTGCCTTCGCTAACCAACCGGATGCTGTAGCGGCAGTCCTTTACGCTGAAACGGGCAGTTTATTACTGCAAGCGGCCTATAAACAGGGATTGACCAAAGGAGTTACCGTCCTCCTCACCGATGGGGTTTATTCGGAAGATTTCACCAAACAGGTGGGGAAAGGAACCGATGGTAAGTCAATTATTGCTGGGGCCCTAGGTACAGTCCCTGGGGCCGACGGTCAAGCTTTAAGCGCTTTTACTACTCTCTGGAAGGAAAAAACTGGCAAGGATGTCACCGCTTTTGTTCCCCATACTTGGGACGCGGCGGTTTTATTGATGTTAGCAGCTGAGGCGGCTAAATCTAACACTGGTGAAGGGATTCAAAGCAAGATTCGTGAGGTGGCTAACGGTCCGGGGACGGAAGTAACCGATGCTTGTCAAGCCATGGAAATGATTCGCAAAGGCGAGGATATTAACTATCAGGGGGCCAGTGGCAATGTGGATATCGATGAAAATGGCGATGTGGTCGGTAGTTACGATGTCTGGACTGTCAAGGATGACGGGACTCTCAAGGTTATCGATCAGGTGACACCTAATCAGTAATCAGTAATCAGTGATCAGGAGGCAGAAGGCAGCAGGTAGGGGATAGGGTGATAGGGATTTAGGGGTTTAGGGAAATTTCAGCCAAATGCTCCACTTCCCCACTACTTCACTACCCCACTTCATAATTCATCATTCATACTTTGTGCTTTTTGTCAAAAAAACTTTTTTTTTTGCAACAAAACTACACAAAAAAAAGATCATCTTTGTGGGTCAAATTGACTCATTTACCTGTCTTAATTAGGGTCTGCTGAAAAAGTTTTTCCTAGGGGCAGGGTGTAACCCCCCCAACCCCCCCGACATCGGGGGGGCAGGTGGGGTGTGGGGTTTTACAGATTTTGAGGGGGTCAATTACCTAATTTTCAGGGAAAAAGTCCCTGAATTTCCCCAACAGTCTTATGGGATGAAAATTCGACCGACTCCCATATAGTTTTCTAGATCAAATAAAATCTCAATCAAGCGGGTAGCACATCTTTGCCGATAGCTACTTTCATCAAAGCGCTCAGGGTTTCCAATTGTCAGAATTGGCAGGGAAGCGGGTGTATTTTCTTCACGTATGGTTTGTTCCAGCGAATCAATTCCTTTCATATTTCGATTTGCTGTAATTAAAATCATCTGAGTGTTTTGAGCAAATTGCCAAACAACCCGATCACTACTATCCATCGGCAATCCAACATCCTGAAAGGTGAAGAAGCGGATGGGCAAAAGATCAAGCCATCCTTCTGCTGAGAGGGTTCCCCAGAATAAAACAACATCGCCCGTTAAGTTGTAGTCAATCAGAAAGTTCATGATTGAGATTCAATGCGTGCTTTCCACTCTTGAAGCTTCGCACGAATGGTTTCTTGACCAGGCTTAGGGGGCATCGCCGCAATCTTGGCAAATCGCTCACGATTTCGCTCTTCCCAGTATTGACGAATTTCTGTCGCTGTCTGCAAGCATTCTTGATACTCGGCTTCAACCTCAGTACAATGAGTCTCAATGTATGCTAGGGCTGAATCAATCTGTCTATCATTAAGACCAAGTTTTTCACGAATCAGCTTGGGGGGATACTGAGCCTTTAGGTAATCCATAACATCATAAAGGGTAATTCGCGTACCGGCGATTGTCAATCCACGCTCTGTACGAATAATAGCTGATTGCCCGTTGGATACCAGAACCATACTCATAACCTTCTAGAATTTCATCGAAAATTTGGGTCTGAAACCCCGCCGTTTTACGACGGCTTTACTGTTAAATATTAGCACATTTACGAAATATATGCTAAAATATGAGACATGGAAAAAGCCTATTCTTCCCGATTTTACCCCACACCCGAACAAGAGTCGCTATTGCGGCGCACATTGGGCTGTGTAAGATTGGTTTACAATAAAGCTCTCCATGAACGAACACAAGCTTGGTACGAAAAGCAAGAAAGAGTAGGCTACGCTCAAACTTCTTCAATGTTGACCGATTGGAAAAAGCAAGAAGAATTAGACTTTCTCAATGAGGTAAGCTGTGTACCTTTACAACAAGGTTTAAGACATTTACAAACAGCTTTTACTAATTTCTTTGCTGGTCGTACTAAGTATCCTAACTTTAAGAAAAAACATCAGGGAGGAAGTGCCGAATTTACCAAATC
>NZ_JAPZSZ010000324.1:0-7186 GCF_027532095.1 Microcystis sp. LE19-195.1E | reverse complement strand
CACCCGACACCCCACCCCCCACCCCCCCCACCCCACACCCCACACCCTACAACCTACACCCCACCCCCCACACCCCACACCCAACACCCTACACCCTACACCCCACACCCCACACCCCACACCTTACACCCCACACCCTACACCCTACACCCTACACCCCACACCCCACACCCTCTTTCAAGTCAGGTAGTCACCTTTTCACCCCCTTGGCTCGGGCGTTTTTAATCGGTACTTTTGGATCGGTGGCGATGATGTGAAGATCGATATTTTTCTGCCAGATCAGGCGCATGAGTTTTTGGGTGAAAGAACCTTTGATTAAATGCTTCCAGCGCGATTGAAGGCTCTCCCCGATCACAATCTGGGTGATCCGTTCCCGTTCGGCCACTTCGGCGATCGCTGCCGCCACCTGATAGCTTTTAATCCGTAAGAATTTACCCTCGAATTCCCGACATAAACGTTCGCAGGTTTCGATATGTAAAGCCTCCTCTTTCGTGAGAAAGCGCTCGGGTTTATCGACGAAAATCACGAAAAATTCCGCGTTCATATACCCCGCTATCCGCGCTCCCCGACGTAATAATCGTAAAGAGTTTGGATAGGTGGAAATACAGACTAATACCCGTTCGTGAACGGGACAGGATTGACCGATAAATTTTGTGGAATTACTCGCTTCTTCTTCCACCGTATCGGCCACTTCGCGCAAGGCCAGTTCCCGGAGGGCGATTAAATTACGCCGTTGAAAGAAATTATTTAAAGATTGTTCGATCTTTTCGGGAGCGTAGATTTTTCCCGCTAATAATCTTTCTTCTAGGGTTTCGGCGGTAACATCTACCACGATCACTTCATCAGCTTCCTCCAAAATTCGATCGGGTATTCGCTCTCGCACCACCACCCCAGTGATTCGGGCAACCAGATCGTTTAAACTCTCAATATGCTGGATATTCACGGTCGAGTAAACATCGATTCCCTGAGATAAAATTATCTCCACATCCTGAAAGCGTTTCTCTCGCTCGGAACCTGGTGCATTCGTGTGGGCTAATTCATCGATCAGACACAGCTGCGGTGAGCGGGCGATAATCGCTTCTGTATCCATTTCCGAGAGAGTGACTCCCTCTTTCTCTAGGATTTTTCTCGGTACGATTTCCAACCCCTCGGCTTTTTCGGCGGTCTCTTTCCGGCCGTGGGTTTCCAGCAGTCCAATCACCACGTCAGTTCCCTGCTTTCTGAGGCTATGGCCCTCCTCCAGCATCTTGTAGGTTTTCCCGACCCCCGGGGCCATCCCGATAAAAATTTTATGTCTTCCCCGTCGCACAATTGTCTCCTTTTTGGCAACTTGCCTTGTAGCTTAATACTAAATCCGGTTATTAAAAACTGATTATTTATTCCCTCTTTTGCATGAGTGCCTGTCCTAATATGTAGCCTATACTCAACGGATTTAGTATGAAAGTGCCTATTGACTAGAGGTAATACCGCGCTGACGTAATTGGTCGATAAAAAATTCTTCGAGGGAAGCACGAGCTAAATTAAGACTAATCAAGCGAGCATCGATACTAGGCAGGGCAGCCAGAAAAGCAGCGGGTTCTCCCTGTAATTGTCCGTGCCAACAATGATCGCGCCAATGCAAACCGAGGAGCCATTGCTGTAGTTGATCCTCCCTACCACCTTGAACAATCACCTGATAGACATCAGCACGACCGAGAATTTGCTCGAGGGAACCAACACAGAGTAATTCTCCCCGGGCCAACAGGGCAATGCGATCGCAAATTTGTTCCACATCGGAGAGAATATGAGAGTTAAAAAAGATGGTTTTCCCCTGTTGTTTGAGGGATTGAATAATTTCTCGCACCTGATAGCGACCGATAGGATCCAGTCCCGACATCGGTTCATCGAGAAAGACTAATTCTGGATCATTGATTAATGCTTGGGCTATACCAATCCGTTGCATCATCCCCTTAGAATATTGACGCAATTGCTTTTTCTGGGCAGTTTTGCGGTCTAATCCCACTAAATCCAATAATTCAGGAATGCGTTTTTTTTGCACAGAAGAGGGAATTTTAAAAATGCCGCCGATTAATTGTAGGAATTCCCAGCCGGTGAGATAGTCGTAGTAGTAGGCATTTTCGGGAAGATAGCCGATGCGTTGCCTGACCGAGCGATCGCCAATTGGCTGACCGAGAATCAAGGCCCGTCCGGAAGTGGGTCGGACAATCCCCAAAAGGGTTTTTAAGAGCGTGGTTTTGCCGGCCCCGTTCGGGCCTAATAATCCAAAAGTTTCGCCCTCATGGACAATTAAAGTACAGTTTTTCAAGGATTCGATTTTTTTATCTAACCAGAATCCCGTCCGATAAGTTTTTTGTAAGTTTAACGTCTCTAGCACAGTTTGACGGCTGGTATTCGTCATTGTTTTGGAATCATCTGAGACAGAATACATGGGTCGGATATCCCTCTTCCTACACTTTGCTTTTATTATCCCCAAATTGTCACCAGCAATGTCACGGCTATCAAAATAGCACGATTTTGGAACCCAGAAAAATTCCAAACGGTCTTGAGAAGGGGTATCAGTGCAGTTCCGGGCTATGACAAGCTTTCTTCTCTGGCATTGGTGAGAATTAGCGGCTAAAATCTGTTAGACAGGTAACTTTGACACTTGAGCAGCAACTGGTACAATA
The DNA here is from genome assembly GCF_027532095.1 of Microcystis sp. LE19-195.1E. Lineage (NCBI taxonomy): Bacteria > Bacillati > Cyanobacteriota > Cyanophyceae > Chroococcales > Microcystaceae > Microcystis > Microcystis sp. LE19-195.1E. Next base: position 4,520 of record NZ_JAPZSZ010000324.1, on the reverse strand, counting down.
GTGCGAACGCTTACGGAAACCAGACTCTTACACAAACACAGCATGAAACAACTCCTCAATTGCCTTAATTCCCTGACAGTGGCCAGTGTAGCCACTATCGCTTTGGCCTATCCTAGCATCGCTCAAGTTAATCTGTCTGTTTATCCCCATCCTTCCTCGTCGAACGAATCCATAGAATTATACGTTCCCCCTCCAGAAAACAATAACATCGATAATACCTGTACTCAATCGATCGGGGCAAATATCGATAAAGTTATTAGTCAAGCTCCCAATCAGTGGGGTATATTAATCGAATCTATCGATCGCCAAACAGTTATTTATAGTCATAACGCTGATCGCTATTTTATCCCCGCTTCTAATACAAAGTTATTTACCACGGCTGCCGCTTTACAAGTGATGAACCCAGAGACGACAATTCAAAAAAAATCCCTGCGCGATTGGGTTAATATCACTAATCAGAGAAGTAATAATTTCTACGCTGACACTCTTTTTCGCTTTATCGGCGGTTCTAAAAATGTTACTGCCATCTTGGCACAATTGGGCATCAATCCCAGTGGTTTTCGTTTAGCCGATGGTTCGGGATTATCCCGTCGTAATACCGCTACTCCCCGCTCGATCGTGGAAATTTTGCGGGTGATGTATTATTCTCCTAATCGAGACACTTTCTATGCTTCCTTACCGGTAGCGGGAATTAGTGGCACCCTGAGAAACCGAATGCGTCAGACGGCCGCTACTGGCACAGTTTACGCTAAAACTGGTACTCTTACTGGTGTGCGGGCCCTATCGGGTTATCTAGAAAACCCCAACCAAGAACCGATGTTATTTAGCATTATCGTTAATAATCAACGGGTTTCTGGACAGGCCCTGGTGAAAGCGATCGATACTATTGTTCTACAGATGACCGAATCTCGTTCCTGTCAAGCTCGGTAGAGCGCTGGTAAAAATCGCCCTGTCTCCCGACTCCTAACTCCTCAATTCTGCCCGATGCAAGAGGTCTAATCCCGGGGCGATTCTCGCGAGTCAATCCGATTTTTTGGGCGGAATGATGGCCAAATTCCCTTAACCCGAGATGGGGTTAATAATACCCATAATCTGCTTCGGTTTGGGTTTGGGTTTGGGGGGAGAGATATTCAAAATTAGAGGTATCTCGCAAGAAGCGAAATATTTCTTCTTCGAGACGATGAATTAGATAGGGTTCTATGGAATTAGAATCGCGTAAACAGGCTAAATAGCCTTCTACATATAGCCGGATCTCATCAAAACGCGAGCCACGGTGCCAAAGATCCACCATGTCATCGGTTAGTCTTTGATAGTAACGAATGGATTGGGTATCTTGGAGCATGGGCAGTAGAACAAAAAAAAGAGAGTGGGGGTAAGTGTGTATGGATAATCGTAGGGAGAATTGCTATTCTCGGTCTCCGATACGTCTACCTCTATTGTACTCACCAAATTGGCAAAACACAGACAAGAGAATTTTCAGTGATCAGTAAAGGGTGTGGGGTGTGGGGTGTGGGGTGTGGGGTGTGGGGTGTGGGGTTTGGGGTGTGGGGTGTAGGGTGTGGGGTGTGGGGAGAAGGGAGAATAAATAAAGGCAATCTCCTGAATCCTGAATCCTGTCTCCTGAATCCTGTCTCCTGCCTTCTGCCTTTTGCATGAGCGCCTTCGTATAGATTATTCAGGGTTTCTTTGTCTTTTTGCCCGTTCAATTTCCGCTTGTAGTTCTGCTATTTGTCGCCTCAATCTTTCGCTTTCGCTATCATTAGCATCAACATTAATTGAGCTTTTTACCCCTGTTTTGGCATAGTTTCCCCGGCGAATTTGACGATAGGATTCCGAGTTAAACCATTCCTGTAGATAATGCACTCTTTCTACGGAAAAAGGATGGGTTAAAAAGGAACCATTACCGCCATTATAAATGAGAAATTTATAAATCTGGTTTAAGTTATCTTGGTCTAATTGTCGGTAGGCTTCCCCTTGGCGAATAAATTCTTCTAAGTTGCATTCATGCAGGTATTTTTGACTTCCTCCTGCACATTTCATTAAAGTTCTCAGGACTAAATTTAAATCATCGCTAACTAATAAAGCGGCGCGGTCTGCTGATAATTCAGCTTTTCTGCGCCATTCATAAAAGGCATAAACTAGACCAGTAGTAATGGCTTTTCCTAGTCCTAAGGTGATGCCCCCAAGAAAATTAGCCGCCCCCATCACCCAAAAAGACATTTGAATTAAAATACTATGATCGCATTTTAAATGACCTAATTCGTGGGCAAGAATTACCCTAATTTCTTCTTCATCTAATAGGTCTAAAAGGGCAGTATTAAAGACAATGTAGGGATGTTCCGAACCTAAAGAATAGGCATTCGCTGAAGGGTTTTGACTGACATAAAGATTCGGTTCTGGGGACATATCTAAATCCCGCAGACATTGGCGATATATACCGTATAAAGTGGCGTATTGACGCGGGCCGACTTTTAGATCATTGCCCATTAATAAAATTTGCTGGGGACGTTCATAGAGATATTCGGAAAAACTTTTCGCTAATAAGTCAAACCCCGGAACTGATCTTAAGGCCTGTTCAGCTTGCTGATCTAGGGGATGTTTAAACGCTTGACTGGAGATATCAGGATAAGTTGGCATATTAATAGAATAAGAAAGTCAAAATTTCTCCTAAATTATACCAATTTTCAATGATCGTGACTAACATCTGAGAGCGCAATTCCCTTCTCAGAGAGCAATTGCGCTTTGAAATGATCAACTAAGTCTGTCATTACTTTTGAAAAATGATATTATACTAAATCCTGTTTAAAAAGTATAGGATAGTGGGGTGGTCACTGCGTGCGCGTTGCGGGGGGAAGTGGGGTGATAGGGAAGTGGGGTGTGGGGAGAAACAATTCATAACTTGAGAGTTAATCACACTATTAAAAACGGATTTGTTATTAGTAAGTAAGTGGTTTCAATTAAATAGATTTTGTCTTTGATCCCCCCTGCCCCCCTTGATAAGCTATCCATTAGTCACATCTTTCTTAACATAAAATTTGACAAAAAGAGAAAAATGTGCAAGATGGCTCAAGGGGGTTCTATGGGGGAACTAATTTGATCAGATAGTTTCCAAGTCTCGCTGATATCATGTAACCTTCGCAGTCCCAATGTAATTCTTGGGCTGCCCATTTCTCCATTTTTTTGCTCACCTCGATCTTGATTCCTTCTTTCAAAACTATACCTATCAATCGTTTCCCCTTTTTTTAAGTTTTTTCTCTTTTTGTTAAGAAAGATCTGACTAATGGATAGGTTGGGGAGGAGAGGACCGCGCGACCCGCACGCGCAGTTTCAGCTGTCCGTGATCAGAGTGCCGTCCCCAAACGCGAGCGCGCATTTGCTTTTCGGTGAGATGCTTACAGGCAATTATTAGTATTTATGTATTAAACGAAGGTTACTGATTAATTGCTGATTGTCGGTATTTGGCTCTTCTCGACTTTGTGTGATAATTTTTGCTTATGGAATCGTAAAATGCTTACTGAGCAAGACTTTTAGGACTATTTTGACTATTTTGACGTTCGGCGAGGCTCCCTCGATCCGCTCACTAACAGGAACGCTCAGTCGAGCCGTCGAGCGGCGGAAGAAACTATCAGTATAGACCTCGTTTCCACACAGAAACCAGAAGAGCTGGTATTTTTGCCAATGAATGTGAGATGCACCAGTCGTCGAGATAGGGTGTTTCTATCGCTAAATGTTAAGTTTTGTTACAGAATTAACAAATGTTAACAAAACTAATACATCTTTTATGATAGACACTTTTTAACATTTATGCCTCAAACCTACTTCGACTTCTTCGGCCTCAACTCTTTCACGGCAGCAGCTGTGGATAACTGGACAATTCTGGGCTTGGCTGGCAATGACACTCTCACGGGTAACTCTCTCGCAGACATCATTGAGGGTGGTGTCGGCAACGATAGCCTCTTTGGACTAGGCGGTAACGATATCCTCAATGGTGGTGATGGTGATGACTTCCTCGACGGCGGTAGTGGGGATGACTATCTTTCAGGGGAAATTGGCAATGACACTCTTTTTGGCAGTTTAGGCAGTGATTTTTTTAATGGTGGTGCGGGGACTGATGTGGCCAATTACAGCAGTTTTGGCAGCAGCATTACCCTACTACCGACTGGAGCTATTCTCAAAGGCGGTGGAGCCACAGATCAACTGTTCCAAGTTGAAACTATCATTGCCAATGCCGTATCTAGTAACAATACAATTGATGCTTCCAGCGCAGCATCTCCCGGGTTTATTAATGTCAATTTAGGCGCAGCGACTAACAATTTACGGGTATTGGGGGGTCCAGTATTAACTTTTACGGCAACCAATTTTGATGATGTCATTGGCACTAGGGACTTCCAAAAAATAAACTATTCATGCTCAAGAATAATAATCATTCTCGGAGTGTAGGAGGTAGGGGTCGATGGTTGCCTCCTCCTTCCAATTTTGTAGTAGAATTAATCCTGTACATTATTAATCAAGTTTTTCTT
>NZ_JAPZSZ010000206.1:0-18884 GCF_027532095.1 Microcystis sp. LE19-195.1E | reverse complement strand
TGTGTCCCACGGTACGTTGACCGCCTATAGCTTCTTGTACTTGTTGCGCGCGACTTTTTACCCGGCCAAGCTTTTCTGGTCGGAACCCCCTAAGCCGAGTTTTCAAGGTGCTGCGCCGTCCACTTGGTTTTCGAGACTGGCCTTTTAATTCTAACGTAAAGCCAACCTAGAACGGCGGGGTTTCAGACGCAAATTTTCGATGATCGAGAATGGCTTTAGCTTGAATTAAAGCCGATCGCACTTGTTCAAAACCTGTGCCACCATAGCTATTACGGGCTGCCACCACCTGACGAGGAGCGATCGCGTCATAGATATCGGCCTCAAAAGCTGGATGTAATTCTTGCCATTCCGTCAGGGTTAAATCTTTCAATAACTTACCCGCTGCCAAACTGCTTTTAACGACTTTCCCGACTAAATTATAAGCTTCTCGGAAGGGAATCCCCTTACTGGCTAAATAATCCGCCACATCCGTTGCATTAGAAAAATCTTCCGCCACCGCATTAGCTAATCGGTCGGTTTTAAATTGAATTCCGGTGGCTAAAAGTACCGTCATCGCTTGCAAACAAATCCGCACGGTTTTAACGCCATCAAATAACGCCTCCTTGTCCTCCTGCAAGTCTTTGTTATAGGCCAGGGGTAAACCCTTCATTAAGGTCAATAACGCCTGTAAATGCCCAAAAACCCGCCCTGTTTTGCCGCGCACCAATTCGGGAACATCGGGATTTTTTTTCTGGGGCATAATGCTAGATCCCGTGGCACAACTATCGGTGAGAGTGATAAAACTAAATTCTTGGGAAGACCAGAGAATTATTTCTTCGCTCAAACGGCTCAGGTGTACCATAATCAGACTAGCGGCCGTCATGAATTCAATAGCAAAATCCCGATCGCTAACTCCATCGAGACTATTGTTATAAACCTGCTCAAAATCGAGTAAATTGGCACTGTAATGACGATCAATCGGAAAAGTCGTCCCCGCTAAGGCCCCGCATCCTAGGGGCGAAATATTAGTCCTGGCGCGAATTTCTCCTAATCTTTGGTGATCCCGTTCGGCCATTTGAAAATAAGCTAGGAGATGATGGGCTAAACTAATCGGTTGAGCGCGCTGCAGGTGGGTATAACCGGGGATCAGGGTTTCCAGATGGTTTTCGGCGTGATTGACTAAAGCTTGCTGAAAATTGCGAATTTCTTGCCTAATATCATCGATTTGTTGTCTAAGATACAGACGTATATCCGTTCCTACCTGATCATTCCGCGAACGGGCCGTGTGCAGTTTTTTGCCCACATCTCCCACAATCTCGGTTAAACGACGTTCCACGGCAAAATGCACGTCCTCTTGATCGATGCCGGGGTTAAAGTTGCCGGTGCGGTATTCTTGACGAATTTGTTCCAATCCAGAGACGAGACTATCTGCTTCTTCGGGGCTGATAATACCCGTATAGGCGAGCATTTTAGCGTGAGCTATCGATCCGGTGAGATCATACTCGATTAATTCGATATCAAAGCCAATACTGGCGTTAAATTCTACGATCGTAGGATGGAGACTACCTTCAAAGCGATCGCTCCAAGTTTTCTTTGCTGTCACTGTTTTCGTTAGATTATTGTGTATAAAGTTAACCAAAATATGCTGGACAATTTTGGGGAATAATCCGGTGCTGATAGCATTACCGCTTCAGGTTAGAAAAATCTCCAACTCTACAAGCATAAGAATAGCAAGAATTGCTCACTCTGGCTGAATGCTGATAGGCGAAAAGCTAATAAGAAGTAAAACCTCGAAACAGATAACCGACAACCAAACCGATTAATAAGGCCCATGCTTGCCCAGTTTTGACGAAATTTGAGAAGGATTTCTGGACATTGCCGATGATATCCACGTCTTGATCCGAAATAGTCATCAAGACATTGGTAAGAGGTGAAAAGTCGATCGAGACAGATAGATGATGGAAGATGTCGATCACGATGGCATTCCTCAAAGACGAAAATCTACAGAACAAGTTAACATGAAAACGACTAAATCAAAACCGCTTTTGTCTCCCTGGTGGTGAGTTGGAGAGGAGGTCACTTTCAAGATGCTTGAGATTGCCAGTAATAGGATAATAATAAATTGCCCGCTTTTTCTAAATCTTGCCCAAAGGCGATAATTCCTTCTTCATGACCACTCATCACTAAAATTTGTTGCTCCTCTAGACTATCTTCTTGACATAAACGGATAATTTCTGCGGCCATTTCTGGGGTTCCATAGGCGATATTTTCTTGAGTGGTCGGCACTCGATACATTAAATTTTGCCACAGGGGACGATGATGAATATGAATTACCCCATTAATCCGGGGATTCGCTTCATAAATTGCTCCATGGGTGAGAGTTTCCGAAGAAGCGGCAATTGTTCCCCGACAAGTGACCCGATTCTCTCTCCAATCGTAGTCTATAACCGTGGTGTAATGGGATTCATTTAATACCTGGATTCCCCCAGTGTTAGTGCCAGAAATAATGATTTCTTTGTCTATTTTTCCTCGTTGACTCACATTCCCAAAACCGATTCCGTTATCGTATTGACCGATTAATCCCAGTCGATAGAGGCGATTGCGCCAATAATTTAATTCTGCAATCTCTGAGCTTATTAAGGGATGGTCAGGAATCCAAGTACAATTGTATTTAACGTAGCCTTCGTCAATCATAGATTTTTCTGAAAATATTCGGGATAACTTTGACAAACTTTCTGCACAAATTCCTGGAGAGGATAGGAAATATTGGCGATATAATTATCTTTAATTACTTGGGAAAATAGGGGTAAAACTTCCGTGTCTAAGGCGGGGTTAAATAAGTTGATAGGTAGAATTAAATCGGAACATTCCCGCACATCAATGGTCTCAAAATTATCGGCTATAATTAACCAAAGAGGACGCACCCAAAGAGCCGAACGACTTTCGAGCACCTGAATTACTTCTCCGTATAAAGTTCGATTTTTGCAGAATAAACTAACAATTTGATGGGGAGTGAATGTGTTCATAGACAATTCTAGTTTTCCTTGATAAGCTAAGACGCATTTTAACCGCTTATTCTTAGATTAGCCGAATCTCCCCCCGGGTGCATCTCATTTTTGTCAATCTACCAAGTTGGGATTTTTAAAGGGAAACTTTCGGATAAAATCAGGCCTTACTTGCGATTTGATCACTCAATCCCAGCTTTTGGGGGGTTCTACCCCCCAACCCCCCCGTTGGAGGCGTGGCGCCGCCCCCAAACCCCCCGCGCATTAGCTTTTCGGTGGGATGCTTACACGCAGTTGTTCATATATTTGTACCAATTTCAGAGTCACTGATAATTGCTGATTGTCGATATTTCTGCAAATGTGAGATGCACCCTCTCCCCCCAATCTCTTCACTCTTGCACTCTTGCAAGAGGAAAGAGTGCCTCATCTCCACAAGCAATTTAAATGCGCGGGCAGCTTATCTTTCACTGGTCACTGAAAAAAGCTTGCCACTTGCCGCTCCCTTGCCAGATTGGGAAAAAACTCCGTTAGAATACGGGAAGCCGTTTACAAAACGATACAAACTCATGACCGTTGCTTACCCTCGCAAATTCAAGAAGACGATGAGCGCTCGCGACATCATGAAGCGTGTCATTAGCGATCGCGAAATTCATCTTGTCACCCTCAACCGTTACCGCTACAACGAACAACGTAGTTGTAAAGACCTGACCGAACTGATCGAAACCTTAGACGGACAACCGAAAGAACTGATACAGGACCTTTCCCACCACGTCGCCGATGAGGCCCGCCATGCCTACTGGTTAACCGATTTATTGATCGAATTGGAGGCCGATGTGGGGAAACCGCCGGGGTTGTCCTATATCGATGAATTTGAACGTCTTCTCGATCAAGACCAATTCCAAGGCCAAGAACAAAGGGAAGATGGACTGATTGCGGCCCTAGCGGCAATTAACGTCACGGAAAAACGGGGATGCGAATACTTTGCCGCCCATATCTATGCCCTCAAGGAAGGGGAACAAACCCCAGAAAATCTGAAAATTCAGGAAACGATCGCCAAAATTTTTCCTGAAGAAGCGGGTCATGTGCGTTGGGGCAATCGTTGGTTAGCCAAAATTGCCCAAAAAAGCCCCGAACATCGGCAAAAAGTCGAAAAAGCGAAGGCCAAATACTCAGCGATCGAACAGGCCGCCTATGAATCGGGTATGGATATCACCCTGGGGGCAGAATTGCGCCGCGTCGGTCATTTAATGGAAATCGCCGCCACTATGCCGCTTTGGGAACGTCCTCAATATCTGATGGAACGTTTACCCCAATCCCTTCTCGACCCGAAATTACAATTATTCCGGGTAGAAGCGGCTCGAAAAGCCTGGAATCGTGATCCACAAATGTTTATGGAACGCTTTTTGCCGATGTTTTTTAATGCGGACGACAATATCGGCAAAAAAGAGAAAGTCAACTAATTTAACCTTGATTTTCAGGGGCAATCCTTCAGCGATCGCCGAAGAAATGTTCATCGAGGATCGAGAAAATCGGCTATTGTTTTAAATAGGGGTGAGTTCTCGGCTTTAGGGCCGGAGAAACACCACTTTTTTACTGTTTATTTTGGCTTTTCTCTTTTGGATTATGCGTCTTTTAGCTGCCTTTGATCGCTATCCCGATAGTGTATCTTTAACCCTAGAACCAGTAGCCACCGACTCGCAAAAATTTGATTTATATTTAACTTTACACCTACAAGCTCAAATTCAATCTCTCCTCGGCGGGGAAATTAAATGGGGACTGAAAGGAGGAAAATTAGATTTTGTTTTAGTTAATTGTCACCTAACACCAAATCCTCTTTCTAGTCAAGAGTTATACATAAATCGTCTTAATAATTATCAATGGCAGTTATCGTTCAAAAGTGTTCAGTCAATATTTACAGGAGCGCTCGAAAGGATTAACCTAGGAACCGTGAGTGTGGAGGAAGAACCTTATCATCTCACGGTGCAATTTTCGGTGACAGCTGCCGATATCTGTATCACGGAAACATCGGGATTATGGAAACACGATCTAAGTCCCAATAAACATAGTATTTTAGAGCGAAAGTTAGCATTTTTCCTAATAGAAAATCAATTTGATTCTTTTTTAAGTCGTATTTCTTTGGGGTCATCGCAGGCAGAATTAGATACTGTTCTAGTTGAACCGCAACCGGCAGCATCAGAAAATTTAGAGAAATTGCAGACACAAATCGAGGGAATTTATGCTGCTGTTAGTGATGATTTTCTGGAATTAGCCCAATTAGCTGAACTGGATCCCCTAACGGATTTTACCGGGGCAAATCTCTTGGCGGCGGAATTAAGTGATATATCTTTAGGCATGGCCAATCTCTATCAAGCTAATCTGCGGGGGGCCAATTTAACCGATGCTGATTTAAGGGAAATTAATGGCAGTCATGCTAGTTTTAAGGGAGCGGATTTAAGCGGAGCCTTATTAGCTAATGCCGATTTAAGTTATGCTGATTTTTACCGTTCTAGTTTGGCTTTAGCTAATTTAATCGGCTCCAATTTAGAAGGAGCTAATTTGGTTGAAGTCAACATCACTCAAGCGAATTTTAGCGGGGCAAAAGTGAAGGGGGCAAAGTTTGCCGATAACGTGGGTATGACCGAGGAATTGCGGGAAAATTTACGCTTGCGCGGGTCTTTCTGTGATTAGTCAACTATTAAGCATCTAAGATGCTACTAAATCCGCTCACCGCTCACCGAAAATATTGTCATCTAATCAAAAAAGAAGATTAGAGATTTTCCTCGGTATCTATGCCTAATTCCCGCAGTTTAGCCGCTAATTTCGCAGCTTTTTGCTTTTCTTGCTGGACTTGGCTTTCTGCCTCTACAGCCCGATTTTCTGCCTGTTGTGCCGCTTCTGCGGGAGTGGGTACTAATTCCCCTTCGGGGGTAAAATAGCGCAATTTATTGGCAGATAAACCCAAATATAAGCCTAATTGTTGACTCCAGAGCCATCCCTGGGGATTGGGGGCAATCGGTTGATATTGACCGCTAATTAGGGTAAATCCTTGAAATTCTCGGCTTTCTGGGTCAAACCAAAAATAATCGGGAGTGCGAAATATATCTTGATAAATTTGTTTTTTCTCCTCTCGGTCAACTTTGGCGGTACTATCGGAGAGAATTTCGATAATTAAATTGGGATATTTGCCCTCTTCTCGCCAAACTACCCAACTTCTGCGGTTGGGGTTGGAATTTGTCCCCAAAACCACGAAAAAATCGGGACCACGAAAGAATTCTGACTTTTTCTGGTTGGGACTGTAATAGATAGTTAAATTGCCGGCGGCAAAATAATCTTCTCGCTCGCGCCACCACCATTCTAAACACTGAATTAGTAAAATAATTTGTTGTAGATGTAGGTTACTTTCCAAGGGCGGTTCATCACTCCAAAATTGGCCTTGTGGGAAGATTATCTCAGGGTTTACATGAGACTCGACTAGGGGTAAGCTTTGAGCGATAGTCATGGTTTATCCAACAGAGATAGGTCGATAACTTATTATAAATGATTGAATATACTTTTTGGATGGTTATAGCACCGGCAATTGAGTTAAAAAGTTAAAATGGGCTTAATGGCTACAATGTAAGAATATTAATAGCTCTCTGAGAGTTAAAAAATGCTAAAAACCAGCACTTTTCGAGTTTTGTAAGAGGTCTTATGAAGAGAATTAACAATATTGTTTTGGTTCACGGTTTTTGGGCCGATGGTTCTAGTTATAATCAGATAACTGCCCAGTTATTAGCCGAAGGATACGCAGCAATCGCAGTGCAAAATCCTCTCACTTCTCTAGCGGATGACGTAGCTGCTACGAAAAGAATTTTAAACCGTATCGAAGGACAATGTATTCTAGTCGGTCATTCTTGGGGGGGTACGGTAATCACAGAAGCCGGCAACGATGAAAAAGTGTCCGGTTTAGTTTACATTGCAGCGCTGGCTCCCGATGCGGGGGAGTCGATGGTAGATTTGTTTAGTGAATACGAAACCCCATCACAGTATTTTCAAGAACAAGAGGGGTTTATCTGGATTTCTCAAGAGGGAATAGAGAAGATTCTCGCCAATGATTTGCCCGCCGAAAAAGCCGCTTTAATTTATGCCACCCAAACCCCAGCAGCCGCCTCTTTACTAACAGCAAAAACCACTACAACCGCCTGGAGAAATAAGCCGAACTGGTATATTGTCTCTAGTCAAGATCAAGCCGTACCCCCAGAATTACAGTTTAATTTGGCCGAGAGAATGGGAGCAAAGACAGTGGTTTTGGCATCCGGTCACATCCCGACTATTTCCCATGCTTCAGAGGTTTTAGAGGTGATTAGAGAAGCCTCGAATAGGGGATAAGTAAATCGCCATTTTCCCCTTAAACAATACCGGAACGCAGGGCAATTACGGCCGCTTGTACTCGGTCGTCCACGGCCAATTTATTCATAATGCCCCGCACATGGGTTTTAATCGTATTGGTACTTAAATAAAGTTGTTCGGCGATTTCAGCGTTACTTTTGCCCTCAACAATTAACTTTAAAACCTCCATTTCTCGCTCTGATAAAAGTGCTAGATTGGGATTAGGTTGCACTGCTGGCGGTTTGAGATTATCCATGACTAAACGGGCAATTTGGGGGTCTAAATAGGTGGCCCCATCCTTGGCCGCTTCAATGGCGGCCAAAAGGCGATCGAGACTGGCTCCCTTGATACAATAGGCATCAGCACCACTAGCCAGAGCTGCGATCACTTCCTGTTGGAGAGTGTGGGAAGTGAGCATGACCACATGAACATTAGCTAAACCCTCCTTAATCTGTTTAGTTGCCGCAATGCCATCGAGACGGGGTAAACCGATGTCCATGACCACTAAATCCGGCCGTAGGGATAGGGCTAATTGTACCCCCGCTAGACCATCACTAGCTTGACCAACAATCTCAAAATCCGGCTGTTCACCGAGCGCTTGTTCTAAACCTAACTGCATTAAAGGATCGTCTTCAACAATTAAAATCCGCATGATCTTTGATTCCTAACGGGAAAATGTACGGTTTTCACCCATCTGCATGAGGCAGAACTACTCCTAGTTTAGGCAATCTGGAAATAGATTAACAGTGACCAGTGACCAGTGATAACTGAAAATGCTACGGATTTCATCAGATCGGTCTAAAATTGTGCTTGTTGCCCTAGTTTATCTGGGTGTTGGTTGGCTAGGCTATCTCTGCTTAAATTTAGGGTCGCGACCTGCCCCGATTTGGATGAGTGCTGGTATTGGCTTAACTGCTGTTTTTTTAGGGGGAAAAAGGCTAGTTTTAGGCGTTTTTATCGGGGATTTGCTTCTTACCTTCTTTTTAGGGGCCAGTGGGCCCATAGCTCTATTTTCGGCGATCGGTAGCAGTTTATCGGCTCTGTTAGGGGCGCAATTCTTGCATTATCTGAGATTTTCCGCCACTTTACAGCGCATTCGCGATATTCTTTTACTGGTATTTTTAGCGGCTTTATGCGCCTCGGCAGTCAACGCCACTATCGATACTTTTGCCCGTAGTTGGCTAAATACTTGGGATTGGCGGCAATTTGGACAGTCTTGGGGCATTATCTGGCTCGGAGATAGTACAGGAATATTAATGACCACGCCGCTGCTGTTGCGTTTTTGCTTCAATCGTCACTCCCTGGGGGAACCACGACAACCCCAACGCTTTGGCGAGGCCTTACTTTGTCTGAGTTTGCTAACGGTGGTGACTTCTGTGGTTTTTGGTGGTCAACAGAATTTTCTTAACCCCGATTGGAGTATGGTGCAGTACCTAGAATATCTGCCTTTTCCCTTTGTGGTTTGGGCTGCCATGCGTTTTCAGACCTGGGGAGCGGTAATAGCGAATTTTTTGGTATCTATTTTAGCTTTGATGGGATTGGTCAGGGGAATCAGCCCTTTTATCCTACAGGCTCCCGATTATACCAGAGGTGTCTTGATCTTACAAATCTTTTTAGTCATTGTCATGTCAACTTCTCTGTTTTTATCGGCGGCGATTAGCGAAAGACAACAGATCGATCGAGCTTTAAATGAAACTTTAGAAAGAGAACATTTAGTAACACAAGTTGCTTTAAAAGTCCATCAATCTTTAGATATAGATCAGGTTTTAAATACCATTGTTGAGGAAATCAGAAATTTTCTCGATGCCGATCAAGTCTATATCGGTCACTGTCAAGAGCGGGGTTGGTCTAAGGTAATCGCTGAGTCCCGTCGTCCCGAGATTCCCTCGCTGATGGGTTGGTTTCCCGAACCAGAATTACTGGAAGAATTGGGACAATTATTTTCTTTAGATAAGTTAATTATTGCTGATAATACCGCTAAGGTGCAAACTCTGCCCACTCTCAAGGGTTATTACGAATACCTGCAAGTTAAATCCTCTTTAGTTTTACCTCTAACGGTTAATAATCAACATTTAGGCGCTTTAGTTGTCCATCAATATTCCCATCCTCGTCATTGGCAAAAAAGCGAGGTCAAATTATTAGAACAGTTAGCCACCCAAGTTTGTATTGCTATCGGCCAAGCGCAACTATATCAGAGGGTGCAAAGCTTGAATAATAATTTAGAACGGGAAGTGGCAGCAAGAACCCTGGAACTGCGGGAGAAAGTCCGGGAAATTCAGCGTTTATACGAAATGAAAACGGTTTTTTTACAGGCAGTATCCCACGATCTTCGCACTTCGATTATGGGATTAGTGATGTTATTAAAAAATTTCCAGTGTCGGCAAACAGAAAAAGTAACTATCTCGCGAGCAATGCTCGATCAGGTGGTGCGCAGTTGCGATCGACAATTAACTTTAATTAATGCTTTATCAGAAAATCATTTTGCTGAAGAACGGCCTTTAATCTTGCATCGTCAACCTCTATCTTTAAAAGAACAGGTGGAAATTTGGCTCAAAGATTGGCAAAAAGATTTTGATTTATATCAAGCTACTTTTATTAATCTTCTCCCCGATGACTTACCCGCTATTGATGCTGATCCTTGTCAGCTAAGAAGTGTTTTTGAACAATTATTAAATAATGCCTTAAAACATAACCCTTCACCGATTCAATTAGCTTTAGATGCTCGTATTGACCAAGATATGCTCTACTGCACTTTAAGCGATAATGGCATTGGCATGGATGAGGAACAATGTCAACATCTTTTCCATTTATATGTAAGAAATCTTCATAATCAACACCTAACGGGAATCGGTTTAGGTTCCTACCAATGTCGGCAAATAATCGAGGCTCACTCTGGGAGAATTGGGGTAAAAAGTACCCCGCGGGTTGGCTCACAGTTTTGGTTTACTTTACCCCTTACCCATCAAAATTCTAGAGTGATTAAGCAGGAGTTAGTCAACAGTAATCAGTGATTTTTAACAGGATCGAGATAATTATGTTTACTCGTCAATCTGGGGTTAAATTTGCTTTAGGTTTATTGATTATTTTCAATATTTTCTATTTTGTCCATCTCGCCTACTATAGCTATGTTTGGCACGATGAATCTTTGGTCTTACTGCATCTTTCTGGTTACACACCCGAACAGTTAATTAACTATCTGTTCGATGGACAAATTAAATCTACAGAACAACTCTGGCAATTTCAAGGGGTTAATTCCGTGAAAGGTTTTCCTGATACCTTAGCCTCTCTTTATACTAGCTCAAATTATGATCTACCTCTCTATTACAGTTTTCTCTGGTTTTTGGCAAGATTATTGGGCAATTCTTATTTAGTCTTAAGAGGATTTTCAGTAATTATTTGGTTTGGTATTTTAGGGAGTTTTTACCATTTAGCTTTGACTTTATTTAAAAATAAAAACGCCGCTTTAATTGCCGCTACACTTATCTTCTTTTCCCCGCGTTTTACTGGTTATGCTCTGGGAATTTGGGAATACGGACTATATGTTTTATTTTCGATACTTTCTAGCTGGTTATTTCTCAAAGCTATTGATTCATCGCAACCGAAAAAAGATTGGTTTTTCTATAGTTTATCCCTAATTGCTGGTTTATATACCCATGTTTTCTTTATCTTTGTTTTAGTGGTTCATAGCCTATATTTTCTGCTGCAGCTGAATTATTTTAACTTTTTAACCAAAAAATACTATAGCATCAGCTTACTTGCTTCCTTGTGGATTTATTCAATTTGGTTAACCCGGATTTTTACTGGTCGATTTACTATCTTTGGATGGTCAAAAGGCAGTTTACCCCTAGAGGTACTTTGGCAAAGATGGGTAGGAATGATCGCTCGTTTATTTTACAATTTCAGTTTAGCCAATCCCACCATCAACCCTATTATTGAATACTGCCTAATTATCCTCGTCATCATCTCCTTTATTTATCTGGGCAAAAAAGCCGATAAAAAAGTTTTTACCCTGATCATTCTCCTAACAATTATCCCCTTTTTCTCTCTTTTAGCTTGGGATCTAATCAGAGGATTTCGCTACACGGCTGTGGGCAGATTTTACTTACCGAGTTTTCTCGGTATGCTGCTGGCAGTTACCTTTTTACTAAGCAACGGATTACAGCAGCGCCAAGGCTGGGCAAAAATTCTCTTAATATTATTGCTAGTTTTCGGATTAATTGCCAAAATTCCCTATCCACCGCCGGCAGCTAGATATGTGGGTTATGGTAGTAATATTCCCAACGCTTATACAATGATTAATCGCAGTCAAAAACCTCTAATTATTTCAGAACATTGGTTAGATACCTTGCCCCTTATCCATACTACTGATGCTAAGACAAAGTATTTATTTATTCAGTCGAACCCTAGAGTTTCCATCCCATCCTTAAAAAATCAATTTACCGATATTTATCTCCTCAATCCTTCCCCCAGTCTCAGACAATATTTAGATGACCAGTCTATACAATTATCCCCTACGGAAAATCAAGCCTTTTGGCGAATTGATTAAAAAACCATTGACCCCTCTTGCCAAAACAGACCACAACCTGATAGACTCGATAAACCAAGGCTTCAGGGAATAGAATTGGGCAGTTCATCCCTAAGAGGGATTGACTTTTACAAAGTTTTATGCTTGCTCAACTGGAGAGTCCCCGAAATCTGGTGATTAAGAGTTTTAGCCTCTTGGCTACCGGACTGACTAAGCAGACCTAACAAATTCAACTGTATGATACCGAGTCAAGACATCGGCGAGGCAGTAGATTCAGTCAGAAAAACTGACGCACAAGACTTCTCTAATTTAATGCCTAGACCTGGCTGGCAACAAGTGGCGGGTTTAGGTAGAGACTGTTTTTGGTATTGAACCCCGATTCTTTTCGTTCTTTACCGGTTTTAGTGATTGCCAATAGGGATTTTAAGCCCGTAATTGGTTGAAAATTTCTATTTATTCGCAAAAATTCCCAGTCGCTCCCTGTACTAATCCTAGAGATCGACTTCATGATCAGTAATTTTCCCCAACCAATTCTCTGGAAATCACCTTCCAGAACAATTTAGTTATTTTATGAGTAGCAATGCCTTAACCAATCGTGAACATCTAATCGAACTGTATAATCGAGGTGAACGCAACTTTGCGGAAGTCAGACTTAGCGGAGTCAATTTAAAGAGACAGTGTTTAAACCAGATTAACCTAAGTCATAGTTACTTAAAACGAGCCAATTTAGCCGAAGCTTGTTTAATTAACGCTAATTTCAAGGACGCTTCCCTCGAAGAAGTTAATTTAAGCAAAGCTTGTCTTATCGATGCTAACCTGACTAAAGCCGACCTTTCTGGGGCAAATTTGCGCCAAAGTCAACTAAGCGGCGCAATTTTGAGTAACACTGTTCTCAAAAAGGCTGATTTAAGTTCTGCCTGTTTAATTCACAGTAGCTTACTTTTTGCTCAACTGTTGAAAGCGAATCTCGAAGCGGCTAATCTCACCTCAGCCACTTTAACCCATGCCATGGCGGGGAAAGCTAACCTAAAACGGGCTATTCTCACTCGTGCTATTCTTAGCTCTGCTAATCTTAGCCATGCTAACTTAAAAGAGGCTAACCTAATTCGAGCCTATCTCTATCAAGCTAATCTGGAAAACTGCCATCTTCAATACGCCGACCTCAGCTATGCCGATTTGCGCGGGGCGGATTTACGGGGGGCGGATTTACGTTATGCTAACCTCGAAGGTGCTAATCTGACGGGAGCTAACCTCAATTGTAGCGATTTTGAGGGAGCTAACTTAACCGGAGCCGATTTAAGCAAAACTGACGCTAATAAAGCCAATTTTCGCCAAGCTAACTTAACCGGTTGTAATCTGCTCGGCGCTAATTTAGCCTCCGCTAACCTTTCCGGTGCTAATCTACACCAAGCGGGATTACTCTTGAGTTATTTAGTGGGAAGCAATCTTAAACGAGCTAATCTCAAACAAGCTAACTTAATTGGGGCGATTTTAACCGAAAATAATCTTCTTTCTGCTTCCCTCGAAGAAACTATTCTTCCTAACGGTAGTCGCGGTAATCTCCTTTCCTAATATTCCTAGAAAAACCCGGTTGTAGAGACTTTTCTGCCAAGGTTTCTATAACCGTGGGGAGTGGGGAGACCACTTCGTGCGCGTTGCGGGGGGGAGATGGGAGAATAACTAGGGTCTGCTGAAAAAGTTTTTGCCGCAAACCCTATGATAGTTTTCTAAAAAAATACCTAACCAAATTTTTGGCTAGGTATCTATCAATTTACTTCCTTTGTCGAAAATGTTGCCAGATAATTTAACCAACACCAATTAATGAACCCTGCAATTTAACATCTTCGCTACCCTTGGATATATCGGCTAATTGACTAATATTTTCTAACTCAATTGGAGCAGTTCGTTTAATTAAACCAGTTAAAACTTTACCCGGTCCCACTTCGATCGCTTTTTCCACACCCACATCTGGCAATTTTAACATAATTTCTCGCCATCTTACGGAGCTAGTCATCTGCTGAATGAGATAACTTTTTAATTCCTCCGCATCGTTGATCGGTTGGCTAGGATTAACATTAGAAATAACGGGAACTTTTGCAGACCGAAAATTAACTAATTCTAAAATCTGCTGAAACTGAATAGCAGCATTTTCCATCAAGGGAGAGTGAAAAGCACCGGATACTTTTAACGGCATAACCCGCTTAACTTTCACTTGACCTAATACCAAATCCACCGCTTCAGGAGTCCCAGAAATCACCACTTGTTCGGCACTATTATCATTAGCAATAACTACATTTTCCGTCTGATTAATCACTGTCTCTAGACTGGTGCGATCGAATTTCATTAAGGCGGCCATTTTACCACCTTCGGCCGCATCCATCAAACGGGAACGGTTTTGAACTAGATTTAATCCTGTTTCAAAATTAAACACCCTGGCCGCATACAAAGCCGAATATTCACCAAGACTATGACCGGCAACTAGATCGGGAAAATGACCTTTTTCTTGCAACAAATCCGCTAAAATACTCTCCACCACAAATAAACAAGGTTGGGTATAAAGAGTACGAGATAGGGTTTCTTCATCCCCTTGACATTTTTCCAGGACTGACCAACCGAGGATTTTTGCTGCTATTTTTAATCTCTCTTGGCCAAGCGCACTTTCCGCTAAATCTCCAATCATTCCTAACGCTTGCGATCCTTGTCCCGGGAATATCCACGCTGTTTTCATAGGTTCTTAAAATAGATAGATAGATGTGTTTGGGTCAGTTATCAGTTATCAGTTATCAGATGTGAGTTTTTAGTTTACTGGTTACTGATCACTGTTTACTGTTTACTGAATTAATCTCCCCAACGGAAGATAATCCCACCCCAAGTTAAACCGGCACCAAAGCCAGAAGAAGCAATAATATCACCTTTTTTGACCTTACCACTCCTGACAGCTTCATCGAGGGCTAGAGGAATCGAGGCTGCGGAAGTGTTGCCATACTCGCTGAGATTGCTGATCACTTTTTCCGGAGGCAGTTTCAGGCGCTCGCTCACCGCGTCCATAATTCTTTGATTAGCTTGGTGCAAAACTAGCCAATCGATGTCACTGGTGGTTAAATTAGCCCGATAGAGAGCTTTTTCGATGACCTCTGGCACTTTCGCCACGGCAAAACGATAGACTTCCCGTCCGTTCATCCTTAGGGGCTTATAGGTCCCTTTTTGAACCCTTACCCCCTCCTTAAGGGGCAATTCTTCCCCCTCATAGGCGAGATTGAGAGAACCATTCTGGCTGCCGTCGCTATGGAGTTCAAAACCGAGAATGTTATCTTTTGTATCATTTGCTTGACAAAGTACCGCCCCTGCCCCATCCCCAAAGAGGACACAGGTAGCGCGATCGTTCCAATCCACCCAACGGGAGAGAACATCGGCCCCGATAACCAAGACATTGCGGTAAGTACCAGTACGGATAAACTGGGTGGCGGTGACTAATCCCACCAGAAAACCCGAACAGGCGGCGGTGAGATCAAAAGCGATCGCCCGATTGGCCCCGATCTGACTTTGAACTTGGGCGGCACTACCGAACAGATCATCGGGGGTAGAAGTAGCCAAGAGAATCAGATCGATGTCCCTAGGCGACACCTGAGCCATTTCCAGAGCCTTAATCGCCGCTTGGGCTGCTAATTGGCTCAAAGACACCGATTGATCCGCTAAATGGCGTTTACCGATGCCTGTACGACTTTTAATCCACTCATCGGAAGTCTCGACAATTTGGCTGAGTTCTTCATTACTGAGGAATTGCGCTGGTGTGGCCGATCCACAACCGGTCATGACGACTGCTGACCCGAATCCGTTCAAAATATTCCCCCTTTTTCAGTGATCGGTTATCAGTGATCAGTTATCAGTTATCAGTGGCAAGTGGCAAGTGGGGAAGTGGGGAAGTGGGGAAGTGGGGAAGTGGGGAGACCACTTCGTGCGCGTTGCGGGGGGAAGTGGGGAAGTGGAGCATTTGGCTGAAATTTCCCTAAACCCCTAAACCCCTAAACCCCTAAACCCCTAAACCCCTATCTCCTGTCTCCTTTCTCCTGACTCCCGACGACCGACGGCTTCAAGATGGCTGACGGCTTAATCTTCACCGTTCACCGACAACTTTTTTAATTGATGATGGTGGTCATTGTAGGCTTGAATGCGCTCAGAAACGCGATTATCGACGGCATTTTTTGCCTGTCGGATAGCGTTAAAAATTGAAGGCGCTTGGGAACTGCCGTGACTGATCACACAGACCCCATCGACTCCAAATAACAGTGCGCCACCGTGTTCCGCATGATCCATGCGTTGTTTGATCTGTTTAAGATTGGGTTTAATTAAAGCCGTCCCGACTTTACCCTGTATCCCCTTAGGTAATTCCTCTTTGAGAATTTGTAGGATAATTCCCCCCACCGCTTCGGCAAATTTTAACAGGACATTACCGACAAAACCATCGCAGACGATCACATCAAATTGTCCCGATAGCACATCCCGGCCTTCCGCATTGCCGATAAAGGGAATTTGCTGGTTATTTTCTAATAATTCGTAGGTTTTTAGGGCGAGATCGTTACCTTTGCTGGCTTCTTCGCCAATATTGAGTAAACCGACTTGCGGTTCTTCAACACCCATAACGTATTTACTGTAAATTGTCCCCATTAGGGCAAACTGCTCTAAATATTTGGGTTTACAGTCCACATTCGCCCCGACATCGAGGATAATCACCGATTTACCCGCCAACATCGTCGGCAGCACCGCACCGATCGCCGGGCGATCGATTCCTTTTAAACGACCTAAACGCAGTAACGCTGCCGCCATGGCTGCCCCGGAGTGACCAGCGGACACCACAGCATCGGCGCGATTTTGTTTGACTAAATCCATGGCCACATTAATCGAGGCCGCTGGTTTGCGACGGATAGCGGTGATCGGTTCTTCGTCCATGGCCACCACTTCCTCTGCGTGGACGATGGTGAGATTCTTGGGACGGGGATGATGCTGGAAATAAGCCTCAATCCGTTCAGAATCGCCGACTAATAATACTTCTACATCTAATTCTTCGGAAGCTCGCATCGATCCCGCGATAATCTCGTTGGGAGCGTGGTCACCTCCCATCGCATCTACCGCGATTGTTGCCCGATTTAATGCCGTTTCTGCCATTGAGTCAGTGGGATAGAAATCTTTAATAAGTTGAGCGGCAGCTCTTGACAAAAGCTGGCCGATCGAGGATTAGTGTTTTCTGATCGAGCAATTGTTAAAAATTACCAATCATCTCTATACAATAAGGCATCATTGCGATTAAGGAAAAGATGTTCTCAGTTTTTAATTTGGCAGTTTTCGGCTTTCTCTTGGGTTGGTTGGGGGGGCAATCCCAACCGATCGCCAATATTCCCCTAATTTCTTGGCAAAATCAACCTATTTTCCACCTTCCCACCGCTCCCGATCCCCGGGTGGCGGCGATCGTGGCCGATTATCTGCAAGACTTGACTAAAAAAGGTTTAAACTCTAGTCAACAACGGGTCTTAATTGAGACGGAATGGGCTGATTTAGCTGATCATCAGGGTAATCTGCCCGCTTCGGGGGCCTCTTTAACTAAAATCGCCACTACTCTCGCCGCCGTGGAAACCTGGCCTCTCGATCATCGTTTTGCTACTCGTTTTTACAGCACGGGAGAGGTGAAAAACGGGGTGTTAGAGGGAGATTTAATTATTGAAGGGCAAGGGGATCCTCTGTTTGTCTGGGAAGAAGCGATCGCAGTGGGCAATGGCCTCCATCAATTAGGCATCCGTCAGGTCAAAGGCGATCTGATCGTTACGGGTAAATTCGCCATGAATTTTCAAACCGATCCCCTCAAAGCGGGAGAATTACTGAAAATTGGGCTTGATCAATCGAAATGGTCAAAAGAAACCCAAAAAGCTTTTCAGAGCCTTCCTAGCGGCACACAAGCCCCACAGGTGAAGATTTTGGGCATGGTTCGAGCCAGTCAAATTCGCCCCGAAAATGCCCGATTATTGTTGGGTCATCAGTCCTTAACTTTAACGGAACTGTTGCGTCAGATGAATATTTATAGTAATAACGTCATGTCAGAAATGTTAGCGGAGTTGCTCGGCGGCCCCGCCGCAGTGGACGCAATTAATACTAAAATTACCGGGGTAGGAGAGGAGGAAATTCAATTAATTAATGGTTCGGGATTGGGGGTAGAAAATCGCTTGTCTCCCCGGGCAGTTATTGAGATTCTCAAGGCCTTGGATCGCAAGTTAGCCAATCAACCGATACAAGTCGCCGATTTATTTCCGGTGGGGGGACGCGATACCAAAGGAACTATGCAGTGGCGCGCCATTCCCAAAGGAGTGGTGATTAAAACTGGAACTTTGGCCCAAGTTAGCGCTTTAGCCGGAGAAATTCCCACCCAAGAAAGGGGTAAAGTTTGGTTTGTGATTATGAATGCTGGTAGTGGCAATATCGAGGGATTCAGAAATCAGCAGGATCGGGTGTTACAAGCTTTAGATCAACACTGGCAAATTCTCCCAGAAGCGACTAAAGGATCGATTCCTGAAAGAGCCTTTCTAGGTGATCCCAGTCGGGTAAGTCAGGGTTTCTAAGGGGTTGATATCAACTTGACAATCAAATTTAGTTTGGTGGTGAGGAACTTTAGCAAGGTCTTATATTCACTTTTGTCGATAAGCTGACTACTTTTCTGCCATTTTCTCCTTGTCTTTGCTGCCAATCGGTAAACAAATCATAGTGACAAAATTTTGCCAGTTTTTCCCGAAATTGAGCAAAGGATGTGATGTGTGGTTAAACGGGGTGCATCTCACCTTTGCAGAAATACCGACAATCAGCAATTATCAGTGACTCTTAAATTGACATCCTCACCGCCGTAAACGGACGGTGATTCCTCACCACGCCACCTTTTTAGGATGGTCGTTGAATGGGGTTGACGCGACCCGGGATGCTGCTACCTTAGCGGTAGTCTTACGCTTTCCGACCCGTCCGTTTTGAGT
>NZ_JAPZSZ010000235.1:0-1827 GCF_027532095.1 Microcystis sp. LE19-195.1E | reverse complement strand
GTTTTATCACTCAATCCAAGCTTTTGGGGGGTTCTACCCCCCAAACCCCCCGTTGGGGGCGTGGCGCCGCCCCCAAACCCCCCGCGCATTAGGTTAACTGTGAGATGCTTACACGCGATTGTTCATATTTTTGTACTAATTTAAGAGTCACTGATAATTGCTGATTGTTGGTATTTCTGCAAGTGTGGGATGCACCCTTATTCAGGAGATTATTTTATTTATTCTCCCCACACCCCACACCCCACACCCCACACCCCACTTCCCCACTTCCCCATTCCCCCATCTCCCTATCTTCCCACTTCCCACTTCCCACTTCCCAATTTATAATTCATAATTTAACCTTTGACTCACCCCAGCAATGGCAGCCAAGAGAAGCCAAACAATAGTATTAATCTTGACATCGGAGAGGGTGACATCGACGAGATTAAATAAAACGCAAGCACCAAAGGCCACCAGATAGGTAAAGATAATTAACTCCCCCCCGGCTTTTTGTTGTCGTAAAAAGATTAATAAACGCACCCCTTGGGCATAAATCCAACCCACCCAAACAGACAATAAAATTAAGCCGATAATTCCCGTTTCTGCCATTAACATCAAATATAAATTATGGGGATGACCTAACCACAATCCCTGACTTTTTTCGTAGAGAGGTGTAAAACTGCGTAATCCCCAACCGAATAGGGGTCTTTCTTGGGTCATTTCTAGAGTAAAACGCCATTGAGTTGCTCTGAGAGTCGCTAGAGGGCGATCGGGGAACATTTCATCGGATAATCGCGCCCAAATCGCCCTAGGAACCAAGAAACGGAAACTATCCCTGAAAGGATTTGGTCCCCAAGAAGCGAGGGAAATCACCCCCCCCAAGAGGACAAAACCGGCGACTAAGGCATTCCAACCCAGATAAAGGGCGAAAATTAGGCCCCCTAAAAAGGCTAAGGCCCAAGCATTGCGAGAATTGCTTAAAAATAGCCCTACACTATCGATAAATATGGTTAAAGTTAAAAACCCGACTTTGAGATTTAAATTCCGATTTCTTTGTCTGTGCCACTGCCGCCAAGTTAGAATTAATAAACCGATCGCTAAAATCAGAGTTATTAATAAATAAGCCCCCAAAAGATTAGCATACATAAAAACCGAAGACATTCGCCCGCTCGGTTCACCCCCCGCTCCGTAGGGCCAGGTAAAAATCCCTTTTAATGCTTCCGGTTTTTGCCAACCGAGAAAAATTTGTCCCCATCCCATCACCACTACCCAAACTGAGGGGATAACCATCACCCAAGCTAGTTGACGCAATTGAGAGGGTTTTTTAATTAATTGCCGAATATTGCTAAAAAAGAAGAAAAAAGGCAGGAAATTTCCTAAACCAATCCAAGCATCCCCCGGAGTTGGGGAAAGACTGGCACTAATCATCAACCAAAGAGTGACGATACCGAGACCTTGATTGAGACGTGACTGGATAATTGCCCGAAAATTGCCGGTAAAAACCCTAATTAACACGATAATAATGCCGATACCCGCTAACTCCGGCAGCATCATGGCAATAAAAACTGAAAAAAGTATTAAATTCCACTCCCACCCTTGACAAAAAATCTTTTTCATCGAAAATTTGGGTCTGAAACCCCGCCGTTTTACGGCGGCTTTACCGTTAAATACTAGCGCATTTAGACGATATATTCTAGAATGTGAGGTATGGAAAAAGCCTATTCGTTTCGATTTTACCCCACACCCGAACAAGAGTCGCTATTGCGGCGCACTTTGGGCTGTGTAAGATTAGTTTACAACAAAGCTCTCCACGAACGAACACAAGCTTGGTACGAAAAGCAAGAAAGA
>NZ_JAPZSZ010000201.1:0-24631 GCF_027532095.1 Microcystis sp. LE19-195.1E | reverse complement strand
AATAACCCAAGGTATTTCTGGTTGCGAGTAATTATTGTAGAGAAGGGAGAGGGGTGTGGGGTGTGGGGTGTGGGGTGTGGGGTGTGGGGTGTGGGGTGTAGGGTGTAGGGTGTGGGGTGTGGGGTGTGGGGTGTGGGGTGTGGGGTGTAGGGTGTGGGGAGAACAAAGCTGCCCTTTACCTTTTGCCTTTTGCCTTTTGCCTTTTGCCTTTTGCCTTTTGCCTTTTGCCTTTTGCCTTTTGCCTTTTATCTCCTGTCTCCTGTCTCGGAGTCTCCTGTCTCGGAGTCTCCTGCCTCCGTTAAATTTCTTCCCAAGTACCTTGAGCGGCGGTAATTTTCTCTTTAGCACTATTGCTAAAAGCGGCGGCCTTCACCTTGAGGGGAACGGTAATTTCACCATCACCTAAAACTTTTAAAGGTCCGTCGTTGCTGGTGAGAATTTTAGCTTTTAGGAGACTTTCCAGGGTAACTTCCGTATTAGCGGGTAAAGAAGCTAATTTTTTCAGATTAACGATTGTGTATTGACGGGGGTTAACCAAAGGAAAATGCTTTAATTTGGGAACCCGACGATAGAGGGGCATTTGTCCCCCCTCAAAACCGGGACGAGTCCCCGTCCCGGAGCGAGATTTTTGTCCGCGCATTCCCAGACCGCAGCTAGCGCCCTGGCCAGCCGAGATACCCCGTCCCACACGACGACGACGTTTAGTGGACCCCGGTTGGGGGGCGATTTCGTGGAGTTTCATGGTGATTTCTCTAGGTGTACAAATGTTCTACAGATACGCCTCGATCCTTGGCCACTTCCGAGAAAGTGCGGAGGGTTTCCAGGGCGTTAACGGCGGCTCTAGCGTTATTGAGGGGGTTATCGCTACCGAGTTGTTTAGCGAGGATATTTTTCACCCCGGCTAATTCTAAAACGGTACGGACAGCACCCCCGGCAATAACCCCAGTCCCCGGAGCAGCCGGACGCATAATCACTTGAGCGCCACCGGAAGCCCCCCGGGTAAGGTGAGTGATAGAACTAGCCTTAGTTAAGGAGACTTCAATTAGTTGTTTTTTGCCATCGGCCACGCCTTTACGGACGGCCCCGATCACATCCCCTGCTTTGCCGACTCCCACTCCCACCTGGCCGTTTTCATTACCGACCACGACGATAGCCCGGAAGCTGAGTTTTTTACCACCCTTAACCACTTTACTAACCCGGCGGATCTGGATGACCCGCTCTTGCCAAGTGGTTTCTTTTTCTTTTTCGCGGTTGCCTTTGCGACGTTTTGCCATAGTTTTATCAGTGTTGAAAGGATATTTTAGAAGTTTAAGCCGGCTGACCGAGCCGCTTCTGCTAAGGCTTTGACGCGACCGTGATAGAGATTGCCACCGCGATCAAAAACCACTTGTTCAATGCCTTTGTCTAGGGCCCGTTGGGCCACCAGTTTACCCACGGCAGCCGAGGCTTCTTGGGTAGCGGTGGATTCCAATTCCCCGCGCAAGGTTGCCTCTAGGGTAGAAGCAGCAGCGAGGGTATGTTGGGCTACGTCGTCGATAATTTGGGCGTAGATGTGGTTATTAGAACGAAATACGGATAAACGCGGCCGTTCAGCAGTGCCATTAATTTTGCGACGCACACGCTGGTGACGACGACGGACTGATTCTTTGCGACTAAGTTTCATGGTTTATTTTTTACCTCCTTTACCGCCTTTAGCGCCTTTACCGCCAGCTTTACCAACTTTGCGACGGACAACTTCACCAAGATAGCGAATCCCTTTTCCTTTATAAGGTTCGGGGGGACGAACTTCGCGGATTTTAGCGGCGGTGTTACCGACGGCTTCTTTGTCGATGCCACTGACGATAACTTGGGTGTTGTTTTCTACGGCGACGGAAACACCATCGGGCATCTCCATTTCCACGGGTTTACTGTAACCGACGTTAAGAACTAATTTACTACCCTGCGCCTGGGCGCGGTAGCCCACCCCTTGGATATCGAGGCGTTTTTGAAAGCCGGTAGCGACTCCTTCCACCATGTTGGCCACTAGAGTTCTACAGAGTCCGTGGCGTTCTCTGGCGGTACGGGAATCGTCTTGACGGCTAACGAGCAGAGTTTCGCCATCTTTATTGATGGCGACGGCGGTGGGTAGGGTTCTCTGGAGAGTTCCTTTGGGTCCTTTCACCGTCACGGTAGCACCATCGATATCGACGGTGACTTTATTGGGAATAGGGATCGGGCGTTTGCCAATACGAGACATAACAGTTATCAGTTATCAGTGGGTCAGATATCAGGGAAGAGTTATCAGTGGGTCAGCTATCGGGTTTAAACTTGCAAAGGCTGACGGCTGATAGCTTATCCTTGTTTACCAGATGTAGCAAAGGACTTCGCCGCCAACGTTTTGTTTACGAGCTTCGCGATCGGTCATAATGCCTTTAGAGGTGGAAACAATGGCGATGCCAATGCCACCGAGGACGCGAGGCAAGTCTTTACTATTGGAATAAACTCGCAGGCCCGGTTTACTGACTCTGGTGAGGGTAGTAATGATCGGTTGACGGTTTTTGCCTTTATATTTGAGGGAAAGAACTAATTGAGATTTAATCCCCTCACCCACTTCCTCAAAGTCAGCAATAAAGCCTTCGTCTTTGAGAACTTGAGCAATACTGCGCGTCATCCGCGTGGTGGGGATTTGAGTAGTGGTCTGCCGAACCGCGCAAGCGTTACGGATGCGGGTCAGCATATCCGAGATGGTATCGTTAGCAGACATGAATTACCTGTTTTTCTCCTAAATTGGGATCAACATCAGTTATCAGTTATCAGTTATCAGATTTGAGTATTAGGTGAGTAGTATTAAATAGCAGTTTCCTGCTGTCTTTTCACTGAATCACTGTTTACTGTTTACTGTTCACTGTTCACTTATTTACTGGTCACTGTTTACTTTTCTCTTGATTGATTTATCTAAAGGGCATTCCCATCTCTTTGAGGAGGGCGCGTCCTTCTTCGTCGTTTTTAGCGGTGGTGATGATTGAGATGTCCATCCCGCGAATTTGATCGATTTTGTCGTATTCAATTTCGGGGAAGATCAACTGTTCACGAATGCCTAAACTGTAGTTACCACGACCATCAAAACTGTTACCGCTGATACCGCGAAAGTCGCGAATGCGTGGTAAGGCCAGATTAATTAGACGGTCTAAAAAAGCGTACATTCGATCGCCGCGCAATGTCACCATGACACCCACGGGCATTCCTTCGCGAATTTTGAAGCCAGCGATCGCTTTTTTGGCCCTGGTCACTACCGGTTGTTGTCCGGTGATGGTGGACAGTTCCTCCTTAGAAGACTCCAAAGCTTTGGCATTTTGTGAAGCTTCCCCAAGACCGCGGTTAACAGTAATTTTGATAACTTTAGGTACTTGGTGGATATTGGTATAACCAAATTGTTCTTTCAGTTTAGGAACAATGGTTTCTTGATAGGTGGTTTTTAGTTTTTGGCTCATAGTTTTTCTGCTTGCTTTTCCTGGGCTTGGTCAGGAACTAGAATTGATGGGAAACTAATCGATAATTTCGCCAGTTTTCTTCAGTATCCGCACTTTCCGACCGTCTTCGGTAAAGGTATAACCCACCCGACTGGCTATTTTTTTCTTCTCGGAATAGAGCATGACTTTGGAACTGTGAATCGGTGCTTCGTAGGTAACGATTTGACCCGATTCTCCTTCCTGTTGGGGTTTAGTATGTTTGGTGCGGATATTAACTCCCTTGACCACCACGGTACTTTCTTGGGGGAGGGCGCGTAAAATTTCGCCCACTTTGCCCTTATCGGAACCGGCGATTACTTGAACGACATCCCCTTTTTTAACGTGCATTTTTTGCCTTTGGGGTGAGGTTTGACTGTTTTTCTTACTCATTTTTTTTGACCTCCGATTGCCTTTGTACTTTTGACTTTGATCAGAGAACTTCTGGGGCTAAGGAAACAATTTTGGTGTAGTTTTTATCGCGCAATTCCCGAGCGACCGGACCAAAAACCCTAGTACCTTTGGGATTACCGTCATTATTAATAATCACGGCGGCGTTATCATCAAAACGGATGCTCATACCGCTATCGCGACGGACGGTTTGACGGGTCCGCACAATCACCGCCGTCACCACATCGGATTTTTTCACGGGCATATTGGGGATAGCGTCCTTAACCACGGCGATAATTTTGTCACCGATGCCGCCGTAGGTACAGTTACCTGTTCCCAGCACCCGCAGACACATTAGTTTCCGCGCCCCGCTATTGTCAGCGACATTTAAGTAGGTTTGTTGTTGAATCACGGTTTTTACCTAGGTGAAATTTAATTATCGGTTAATATTTCCGCCACTTCCCAACGTTTGGTTTTACTGAGGGGGCGGGTTTCACGAATACGAACTCGATCGCCTTGTTTGGCTTGATTTTCTGCGTCGTGAGCTTTAAATTTCTGGGTTTTCACGACGATTTTGCCGTATTTAGGGTGAGGAGAGCGGTTTTCAATGGCTACCACTACGGTTTTATCCATTTTATCGCTGACTACTACCCCAACTCTTTCTTTAACTGCCATAGTGGGTTATGCCTCCGGGGTGGACTGGGCTAGTTGGCGCTCCCGTTCTACGGTCAATAATTGGCCAAGACGGTGGCGGGTGTGTTTGAATTCGTGGGTTTTTTCCAAGCGGCGGGTGGCCTGTTGCAAACGCAATTCAAACAGTTTCTTTTTGGCAGCGAGGATAGCAGCGGCGATGTCGTCATCACTCATCTTCCTCACTTCGGCGATTTTTGGTAGAGCCATTAGACAAAATCCTCCTCGCGAGTGATAAATTTGGTCTTAATCGGTAATTTTTGGGCGGCTAGGCGCATTGCTTCCCGGGCTACCGGTTCGGCTACCCCGGCAATTTCAAACATAATGAACCCCGGTTTAACCACGGCCACCCAGAATTCGGGGGAACCTTTCCCGGACCCCATCCGAGTTTCTGCAGCCCGTTGGGTGACGGGTTTATCGGGAAAAACGCGAATCCAGATTTTGCCACCCCGACGGATATAACGAGTCATTGCCCGTCTGGCGGCTTCGATTTGACGGGAAGTAATCCAACAGGGTTCGGTGGCTTGCAGGGCGAAATCGCCGAAATTAATCGTATTTCCGCCGGTGGCCAGCCCGCGCATCCGTCCGCGCTGTTGTTTGCGGAATTTTGTTCTTTTGGGACTTAACATGAGCTATTTACCACTGATAAATATTAGGGATCAGCCCTCACTAGAGCGATCTTCAAACTGTTGACGGCGACGCTGTTGACGGCGCGGTGCTTGAGCGGGAACGGCGGCGGCAATTTCTTCTTGGCCGGGGATAATTTCGCCCTTAAAGATCCAAACTTTCACGCCTAGAATCCCGTAGATGGTGCTGGCGGTTTTATAGGAGTAATCAATATCGGCGCGCAGGGTATGCAGGGGAACTCGTCCTTCCCGCACCCATTCGGTGCGAGCGATTTCCGCCCCGTTGAGACGACCGCTAACTTGAATTTTGATCCCTTTGACTTCGGCCCTCTGCGCCCGTTGGATGGCTTGCCGGACAACACGACGGAAGGAAACCCGTCTTTCTAGTTGTTGGGCGATGTATTCGGCGATCAGGTTGGCATCGGCATCAACGCGAGCCACCTCAATGACGTTAATGCGAATTTGACGCTGGCCACCGAGGGCTTTTTGTAAACCTAGGCGCAGCTGTTCGATTCCCGTGCCACCACGACCGACGACGACCCCGGGGCGAGCGGTATGGATGGAGATATCTACTTGATCGGCCTTACGTTCGATGCGAATATCGGCGATACCGGCATTAGCGAGGTTTTTTTCGACGTAATCACGAATGCGGCGATCTTCTTGCACTAATTCGGGGTAACGTTTCGCGTCGGCATACCAGCAGGATTTGTGATCTTTGATAACGCCGAGACGAAAACCGAGGGGATGGATTTTTTGTCCCATTGTGGTTTTTTTAGTTAAGGTGATTAGTCTTCGAGGCTAGGAGCGACGGCGACGGTGATATGACAGGTGGGTTTGCGAATTTGGTAGGCGCGGCCTTGGGCCCGGGGTCGAAAACGTTTTAGGGTCGGTCCGCCATCGGCAAAGGCTTGGCTAACCACCAAGGTGGCGGGATCGAGTCCTTCGTTATTTTCGGCGTTGGCAACGGCGGAACGCAGGACTTTGAGGATGGGATCACAGGCCCGGTAGGGCATGAATTCGAGAATAATTAGGGCTTCCCGATAGGAGCGACCGCGGATCTGATCGAGTACCCGTCTGACTTTCAGGGGTGACATCCGAATATAGCGGGCGATCGCTTTGACTTCGTTAGAGGTATCGATGGTCATTTCAGTTATCAGTTATCAGTTAGGTAGGGTGGGTTAGGCGACGACAACTTATAAGACTTAGTTATTAATTTATCTAGTCGCCGTAACCCACCATCTCATGGTTATCTGAACGCTGACCGGGGGCTGACGGTTTTAAGATAACCGCCCACCGATCTATTTCCGTCCTGCTTTTTTGTCGCTCTTGGCGTGGCCGCGGAAGGTGCGGGTGGGAGCGAATTCACCGAGTTTATGACCGACCATCTGCTCGGAAACATAGACGGGAACGTGCTGTTTGCCGTTGTGAACGGCGATCGTGTGACCGACCATATCGGGAATGATGGTCGAGGCCCGGGACCAAGTTTTAATCACTTGTTTACTGCCCTGGGCGTTGAGTTTTTCGATTTTTTCCATCAGGTGGCCAGCGACAAATGGCCCCTTTTTCAGTGAACGACCCATAATTTTCAGTCAAAAGTAAAGTAATAATTTCTAACCCTGGTTACGACGGCGCACGATCAGATCGCTACTGCGTTTTTTCTTGTTGCGAGTTTTGCGACCGAGGGCGGGTTTACCCCAGGGAGTCATCGGGCCGGAACGTCCGATCGGAGCGCGACCCTCTCCACCTCCATGCGGGTGATCCACTGGGTTCATGACGCTACCCCGAACATGAGGCCGTTGACCGCGGTGACGGGTACGGCCGGCTTTACCGAGACTGATATTTCTCGCTTCGGCGTTACCGACTTTTCCGATGGTGGCGTAGCATTCACGCCGGATCATGCGGACTTCTTTGGAGGGGAGGCGGATGGTAACGTAATCGCCTTCTTTCGCTACCACTTGGGCGAAACCACCGGCAGCCCGCACCATTTGACCACCGCGACCGGGGACGAGTTCGATGTTATGAACTTCTGTCCCTAGGGGGATGCGACTTAAGGGCAGGGCATTACCGACCTCGAAGGGAGCGTTTTCTCCGGCGATGACGGTATCACCAACGCCTAAACCGGCGGGGGCGATGATGTAGCGTTTTTCCCCGTCTTTGTAGAAAAGCAGGGCAATGCGGGCGTTACGGTTAGGATCGTACTCGATCGCCGCTACTTTGGCTGGAATATCCCGTTTATCGCGACGAAAATCGATAACCCGGTAGAGGCGTTTATGGCCGCCGCCCCGGTGACGACTGGTAACGACACCGCGATTATTACGCCCCTGTTTACTGTGTTTGCGATGAGTTAGGGACTTTTCCGGTTCGGTTTTGGTGATCTCTTTAAAGTCGGAGATGGCCGCCTGCCTTGTCCCGGGGGTTAAAGGTCTAAAAGAACGAATACCCATAGTTTAGTTTTCCGTTATCGGGTTTCTTGGTTTTTATACGTCGGGATAGAGGGTGATCGAGTCGCCTGCTGCTAGGGTCACGATCGCGCGTTTGTATTGGGGTTTGTAACCGAGGAAACGGCCGACGCGTTTTTTCTGACGAGAGGGGCGGCTGGTGTTCACTTTCGTTACTTTCACGTCAAACAGCAGTTCGATCGCCGCTTGAATTTCCGGCTTGGTCGCTTTCAAGGCGACATCGAAGACGTATTTATTTTGTTCTAGGAGTAGGGTGGCTTTCTCGGTGACGATCGGCTTTAGGATCAGATCGGCGAGTTGTCTGGCTTCAGTTTTAAGCACCATAGACCTCCTCAATTTTAGCTAGGGCTGCGGCGGTGGCGATAACTCGATCGGCTAGGATGACATCATAGACGTTGAGACTATCGGCGCGAATAATTTTGAGATTGCAGATATTACGTCCCGATAAATAGACATTTTCGGGAATTTCCGTCAAAATCAGCAGAATTTTTTCCTCTGGACTGGCTCCCCAGCGACTTAAGGCAGCGGTGAGTTCTTTGGTTTTGGGTTGGGAGAATTGTTCGGCGAAGCTTTCAACCACGATAAAGTTATCGGCCTGGCTGATCAAAGCGGTTCTCAGGGCTAATCTTTTCTCTTTGCGATTGACCTTAACCTCAAAATCTCTCGGTTTTGGTCCGAAGATGACGCCGCCACCACGCCAGAGGGGAGAACGGATCGAACCAGCCCGGGCCCGGCCGGTGCCTTTTTGCCGCCAGGGTTTGCGACCACCGCCGCGCACTTCCGAGCGGGTTTTGCTGGAGGCGTTACCTTGGCGGGCCGCCGCTAGATGGCTGACGACGACGCGGTGAATTAGGTGTTTGGCGGTTTCGGGTTTAGCGGTTTTCAGTTCCAGGGTGCCTGTTCCCGCTTCTTCCCCTTGCCAATTTTTGACTGTGTAGTTAACCATGGCTTTAATCTTTCCTTGCCCTATTTACCAAATTTCTTGGCGGGGGTGATGTTTAACAGGGTTCCTGGTTTGCCCGGGACGGCTCCTTTGATCAGGATCAGGTTGCGTTCGCTATCGATTTTGACCACGGACAATTTGCGGATGGTAACTTGGGTTGCTCCGTATTGTCCAGCCATTCTCTTACCCGGGAAGACGCGACCGGGGGTAGTACCGGCACCGGTGGAACCGGGGAGACGGTGGTTTTTGGAACCGTGGGTCATGTTACCGCGCTTGAAGTTATGGCGTTTTTGATAGCCGGAGAAACCCCGTCCGATGGTGGTTCCAGCCACATCGACCAAATCGCCTTCTTGGAAGATAGCGGCGGTAATTTCTTGGCCTAAAGTGTAAGCGGATGCGTCCTCGAGGCGGTATTCGATTAAATGCCGCAGGGGGGAGACACCGGCTTTGGCTAAATGACCGAGCAGCGGTTTGTTGAGGGCTTTTTCTTTGACGGTTTTGTATCCCACTTGGATGGATTCATAACCGTCGGTTTTTTTAGTTTTGACTTGGGTGACGGGACAAGGACCTGCTTGAACGACGGTGACGGGAATGGCGACTCCCGTTTTGTTGTCGAAGATTTGGGTCATGCCCAGTTTTGTACCGAGGATACCGATAGACACGGATTGTTCTCTTTATCTTTACTAGACGACAATCAAAAATAACGTGGCCGTGGCTATAGGAGCGGGAAAGATTTTTCCCACTTTATCAGCCTGCCCAACTTGAATGACTTTTTTCGAGTTATTTAAGCTGGCATCCCGTTAAATTCGTAAGTAAGACTAGACAGGTTTGCTGGTTCTGCCTAGATTGTTGCTGGTCTTTGTTTCTTCAGGACTTAAAGGGTTTATCTTCAGTATCCCGGCGAAGACCGAGCGACCAAGGCGGTTCTGCTCGGCAGTGCCTTCAGCACCACCTAACCCCGATTTTGGCCACAATCAAACATTATATAGTATTTGTGACTTTTTAGGCAAGAGGTTTTTTTAGTCACCGGAAATGATCATATCTAGTCTGGTCAAATTATTTATCCCGTTCGGCGGTCTTCAGCAGCGATGGGGGCAGACCGAGCCAATAGATTCAATTATAGTAGTTATCTTAATGGTGAGGTACAAAGTTTGCCTTTTGGGGAATCGGTCGTTGGTGGTCGATACCAAATTAGGTTACACTTATTTATGTTGACATACCCCACGCCGTAAAGGGACGTGGATTCTTCTAGCATCACTGCTGAGAATTTCTGGCTCAACGAGTCCACTTGAATTAGATTCCTGGCGAAGTCCCACCCAGAGGTGGTTCTCTCCTCAGACTTTTGCGACCTTACAGAAGCCTGTTCTCGGGGTCCCCTACGATACAGTTCAAAACCTCTAAAATAATTGGTTTCTTTGGTACTTGACGCTTAGAGCTTTTACCTATAGGAGCATTCCCCTAGAGAACCCCATAACTCTAGTTTTCAAGGTGCGTTCATCGGTTGATGACTGGGTTTTTTAAGCGGTTGCTTACCCGGCCCCCTATTTTTAATATCATACATCATACATATAAAGTCGCCCTAAAAGGGCGAGGCTTTCAACCCAATTTTTCGGTAAATGAGGTGGGATGACAGCAGGGTACTATCATCCCTTGTTTGGAGGTTAAATCGCTTCGAGATCTTTTTCGCCGGTACGGATGCGGACGATCTGTTCCACGGGGGAGATGAAGATTTTACCGTCTCCGATTTCACCGGTACGGGCCGCCGAAATCAGCTTATCGACGACCATATCGACTTGCTTATCTTCGACGACGATCTCGATCTTGAGTTTTTGGAGAAATTCGACGGTATACTCGGAACCGCGATAACGTTCCGATTGACCTTTCTGACGACCGAAACCTCTAACTTCGGAGACGGTCATCCCGACAATGCCCGCATTAACTAGGGCGATTTTCACCTCTTCAAGTTTAAAGGGTCGGATAATCGCTTCTACTTTCTTCAAAATATCTATCTCCTCGTTGCGTGACGATACTTTCTTGGTAAATTACCTGTTAATTCTAAACGCAGAATCCCAAGAATAGCGCTTAAAGTCATGATTTCTTCAATTATTGCCCTTGGCCACAGTCTTCTGCGGTGAAAAATCTCCAGGTGGGAATTGACTCTCCCCCACTAACCGCTCGCGCGGTGTAGCGGGGGATTCTCGGTTCTTAGTGGGACTTAGACAAAAAACAAATCGAGAAAAGCCTCAAGTCCAATCCCCGCTTGGGATTTACTTCGAGAAGCCCAAAATCGCTGAAACCCAGATATATCAAGAAAAATCATCAATCGAGGTTAAACCTTTGTACCGTAATGGTTTGAGCCTTTTTTGCTGACCGAAAACGCCTAAGTCCGGATAGCCCACCCGAAGCGATCAACTAACTAGAGAGATAATCCCAACTGAAGGCCGAAAACACCGTGAACTAGCAGTAAAATCAGGGCAATACTGCCGATATAGGCGTGAATAGTCCGGAAAAGTTCTTTTTTATCGCCAGCGAAGCCAGTGAGGGACAATAATCCATTGAAAGCTAATAAACCGATTGCGACCGATCCTGTCCAGAAATGGCTGCTTTCGAGGATTGGATGTTTCTGCATGACTAGGGATAAAATACCGCCGGTGTAACCGAGAGCGATAAATAAAAACAGCCAGGGGGCGAGTTGGCGGTGATCAGCCCGATTTTTGGCCACTACTTCCCCATCTTTGCTTAAACGGCTTTGCCAACCGGCATAGGCAGTATAACTACCCATAACTAAAACCACGATCCCCATCATGACTGGATGTCCCCAATGAACGATCGGTTCGGGAGTTCCGAGACCGCGAAAGGCAGCGGCGATCGGCTCTAGCGCATCACTTAAACTTTGATTCATGTTTGTTACCTAACTTTACAAAACCCTCTCGCCTAAGATTTTAGCCGATCTCTGGCCTAGAAAAACTTCGGTTAGCCGAAAAAATGTCAAGCCTTCGCTAAATTTCTTAACATTTCAGCTAGAGATTAGCGGAGAAATATAGAATAAAGTCAGGGGAGACTAGGGATCCCCACGGGGATTAGCCCCTAGGAGGGAGTTATGACTTATCTGCTCAAAGATCGGCGATCAGCAGGGAGACTATTAGCTAGTTACTTGACAGAATATACCAATAGTGCTGGGGTGCTAGTTTTGGCTTTGCCCCGGGGTGGGGTTCCGATCGCCTTTGAAATTGCCCAAAGGTTACATTTACCGCTAGATCTGTGTTTAGTGCGAAAATTAGGTGTACCGGAGCGCAAAGAGTTAGGTTTTGGGGCGATCGGTCAAAATGGTGTGCGGGTAATCAATGAAAGTATCGTTGACGACTTGCACCTATCGGAGGCGATGATGGAACGGGTAGCAAAGGAAGAAATGATCGAATTAGAGCGACGCAATCGCTTGTATCGAGGGGAGCGACCCTTTCCGGCCCTGACGGGAAAAACGATTATTCTAGTAGATGATGGTATCGCTACGGGAGCAACGATTAAAGCGGCGATTCTGACCCTTAAGGCTGGAAATCCCGCTGCTATTATTATTGCTGTTCCTATTGCCCCAGTGGAAGTCTGTGATCAATTAGAAAAATTAGTTGATCGAGTAATTTGCCTACATAAACCCTACGAATTGAGATCAATTTCTCTTTGGTACGAAGATTTTTCCCAAACCAGCGATGAGGAAGTGCAAACACTTTTAGCCACCGTCGATAGTTCTTTGATTCCAGTTTAGGGAAGAAGGGAGAGGGAATTAGGAAGTGGGGAAGTGGGGAAGTGGGGGAGTGGGGGAGTGGGGGAGTGGGGGAGTGGGGAGAATAAATAACAGCAATCTCCTGAATTCAGGAGTCAGAATTGAGACTTACGAATTCTAACTTCTGACTTCTACGGCATCGGTATCAACGGCATTGGTTGGGGAAGAAACCTCGGTTTGATTCTTTACTGTCCCCGGACGGCGATTGCGATAATCAAGAACTAATCGCGATAATTCCGTGGTTAAAAGGGTGAGGACAATACCATCATCGATCCAACCAATAATCGGGAAAACGTCAGGAGAAATATCGAGGGGGCTAAACAGATAAACCATAGTTCCCAGAATGATAATCCAACGATATTGGGGGTGAGTGATTTTGCTGCTGTACCAGTTGTAAAAAGATTCAACAATCGGTTTCATTAATTTGTCCTCGTTGACGGCGATAATTTAATTTTGTCAGGTTGTCCCTGGGGCTGATAGTGAGGTTTTACCCCCATTATCTAGGGTGATATCCGCTAATTAATCAAAAAAAAAGCCCAGAAGAAAATTCACCTTTAGGGATGAGCCTGAATTATTAAGCTAAGACGTATTTAAACCGCTTATTCTTAATGATCAGCCGAATTTCCTCCAATCTCTTTACTGTTGCCTCTTGCCAGAGTGTCTCTTGCCTCGTCTCAACAAGCAATTTAAATTATGAACAGCTTATTACTGGATGCTTAAGAGGGGAGATAGTGGCATCTTTATCCCCTATAATAGGCGATAACAAACTAATCAATTATCTGCCAGTTTAAGGATGGAAACCCTCTTTCATCTAGTTACTTTTGCCTTTGTCTTCGCTTTTGGTGCCTCGGTGGGCAGTTTTTTAAACGTGGTCATCTATAGATTACCTAAGGGGATATCTCTAGTTTATCCCCCTTCCCACTGTCCGAAATGTCACCATAGGTTAGGTAAAAGCGAGAATATACCTGTTTTAGGCTGGTTATGGCTAGGGGGTCGCTGTCGCTGGTGTAGAACCGCGATTTCTGTCCGTTATCCAGCGATCGAAACTTTTACCGGTGTGTTATTTTGTCTGGTTTTAGGAGATTTTAGCTTTTCTTGGCAGACCCTCGGCTATTGGATTCTCCTCAGTTGGTTATTAGCTTTAGCTTTGATCGATTTTGACACGATGACGCTTCCCAACTGCCTCACCCAATCGGGATTAGTTTTAGGGATAGTTTTCCAAACTCTTTTAGGTTGGCAAAATAATCAAAGTGTTATCTATCTCTTTTCAGCGATCGCTAGTGCGGTTTTAGGAGTCTGGTTATTTGATCTGATCCGGTGGGGGGGAAGTTTTGCCCTCAGACAGCAGGCCATGGGGGGAGGAGATGCCAAATTAGCGGCCATGATCGGTGCTTGGTTAGGATGGCAAGCATTATTAGTCACCGCTTTTCTGGCCTGCGCTATCGGGGCAGCGATCGGTATGACGGGCATTTTTCTGGGTAAAATGGCAAAAAGACAAGCTATACCCTTCGGCCCACTTCTTGCCCTCGGCGCTCTGATGAGTGTCTTTTGGAGTGATAAGATCATCTCAGCCTATCAAACCATTTTTTTCCCTTTGTTGTAAAAAAGCTATCTTGTAATTAGGGCTTGCTGAATAATGGTAAAACCCTTTGAAAATAAGGCTTTTGACCTGTTAAAATCCGATGTTCATGCTGCGAATATAGGATTAAGACCTTCAAAAACCTTGCATTATCCTTCTTTTAGTACATAAACTGGTACAAAAAAGAGGGCAACAAAGCCTGAAACGACCGGCTCCTGACTCGGAGACTCCTGACTCCTAACCCCACCAACAAACTTTTTGCCGCAAACCCTAATTAAATCTTGATACAATAGTCTTCCGTGTCTTGGATCACCATTAGAACAACCCCCAGTCTAGGGTAAGCCGATTGGCTACAGGAAATGCTCAAAGCTCACGACATGCCCAGTCCCGTTATCGCTATTGGCCTTGGTATTTATTGCGGCCAGGGGCATCAGGCCGCCCTACAAGTGCGTCCCCAAGATCGCTGGACAGCACTTTTGTTATTAAGTCCTCTAGAGGAAAGTCGATAAATTGTCTTTATTTTAAACTATGTCTCTATTTGATTGGTTTGCAAATCGCCAAAAAACAGAACCCAAGGTTCAACAACAACAGGAACGAGAAATAGCCGATGGTCTATGGACCAAATGCCCAAATTGCGGCGTTTTGGCCTATACGAAGGATTTATTAGCTAATCAACTGGTTTGTCTCGATTGCGGTCATCATAATCGGGTGGAAAGTGAAGAAAGAATTCGCCAGTTAGTGGATGCTAATACTTGGAATTGCCTCGATGAACAGATTCGACCGACGGATCCGCTCAAATTTCGCGATCGGAAAAGTTATAGCGATCGCCTGCGGGAAACCCAAGAAAAAACCGGACTGACGGATGCTGTCCGGACGGGAACGGGGACGATCGATGGTTTACCCTTAGCTTTAGGGGTGATGGACTTCCGTTTTATGGGGGGTAGCATGGGATCGGTGGTGGGAGAAAAACTCTGTCGTTTGACGGAACAAGCTACCGATGAACGTTTACCCCTCGTGATCATCTGCGCTTCCGGTGGGGCGAGAATGCAGGAAGGAATGTTAAGTTTAATGCAGATGGCCAAGATTTCCGGTGCCCTTAACCGGCATCGAGAAGCAAAGTTACTCTATATTCCCGTCTTGACTAATCCCACCACGGGAGGAGTCACGGCCAGTTTTGCCATGTTGGGAGATATTATTATCGCCGAACCAAAGGCTACTATCGGTTTTGCCGGTAAACGGGTAATTGAACAGACTTTGCGCGAGAAATTACCGGAAGGTTTCCAAACATCGGAATACCTATTAAAACACGGGTTTGTCGATGCGATCGTTCCCCGTCCCCATCTCAAGAAAACCCTGGCCCAATTAATCAGTTTACATCAGCCCTTTTTCCCCTTGTTATCCCCCCTCAACAGTGATCATCACTACAGTCAACCGGAGTTAATCCCTCTGAAAACAGTCCAAGGTCAAACAACAGTTTAATCCCTGTAAGACGGCACTGGAGTTGAAGGTCTGAGCATTTGTACTAAAATATCCCGATGGGCAGTTTCAAGGTAGTGCATCCCACACCCCACACCCTGCCCCCAGGAAAAACTTTTTGCCGCAAACCCTACTTAACTGGGTTGACAATGATCGCAAAGTCCAAAAAATTCGAGAGTGTGGTAATAAACCTTGAATTGGTGGGATTTTTCGAGTTTTTCTGCCAATTCGTGAACGGGACACTCATTAAAGACGATAGACCGACCGCAATGAATACAGGTAAGATGGTGTTGATCCTGCTGAAGGGAACTGTAGAGGGATTCTCCTGTGGCTAGGGTTCTCACCTGCACTGCACCCTGTAGTTTTAGGGATTCTAGGGCGCGGTAAACAGTGGCTAACCCCATATTTTGGTCACGCTGACGGAGTTCCACAAACAATTCTTGAGCGGATACTGCCCGATTTAAGGTTTTGAGTAAGTGGATAATGCGCTCTTGCGATCGGGTGCGTTGGGATTTCATATCAAAAAGGTCAGCGATCAAAGTTAATTCTATGCCAAAAAATTATCAGTGCTGTATTTATGTTACCCTGCGCCCTTCGGTTCTCGATCCGGCGGGTACGGCGGTAGAGTCGGGATTAAAGCAATTAGGTTATGATACTGTGGCTGGGGTGCGAATTGGTAAGTATATTGAGCTTACCGTAACAGCAGCGGACGAAACCAGCGCTCGCGCTCAATTGGCTCAAATGTGCGATCAACTATTGGCTAATCCTGTAATTGAAAATTATCGCTTTGATTTGCATTGTCAGGAGATAGGGGATAGGGATTAGGGGATAGGGAAATGGGGAAATGGGGGATTAGGGGATAGGGAAATGGGAGAATGGGGAAATTCAACTAATACCCTAACACCCATCTGATGAGAGCTTTTTGCAAAATGAATTAACCAAGTTAAAAATTATGAAGTTTGGGATTATTGTTTTCCCTGGATCGAATTGCGATCGAGATGTGGCAACGGTGACGGAGGGGATTTTTCAGCAACCTACCCGCTATGTTTGGCATCAAGAGACGGATTTAGCGGATTTGGATGTGATCGTGGTGCCGGGGGGATTTAGTTACGGCGATTATTTGCGCTGTGGTGCGATCGCTCGGTTTTCGCCAGCGATGAAAACTGTCCGAGAAGAAGCCGAAAAAGGTAAATTAGTTTTAGGCATCTGTAACGGTTTTCAGGTATTAACGGAAATTGGGCTGCTACCTGGTGCGTTAATTCGTAATCGCGATTTACATTTTATCTGCGATCGAGTGCCGGTAAAAGTGGAAAATAATCAATCTGTCTGGACGCGAGGTTATCAACCGCAACAGGTGCTTAATTTGCCGATTGCCCACGGGGAAGGGCGTTATTATGCCGCAGAAGATACGTTAAAATCTCTGGAGGATAACGGACAAATTCTCTTTCGTTACTGTACTGCCACAGGAGAGGCAAATGAGTCGGGAAATCCTAACGGTTCGTTAAATAATATTGCAGGAATTACCAATAAAGGAGGAAATGTGCTAGGAATGATGCCTCATCCCGAACGCGCCGCCGATCGGATGCTCAATTTGACCGATGGGAGTCTGTTATTTCAGGAGTTGATCAATTGTTGTTGACTAGACCTCTTGTAAAAATCAAAAATTGTTGTTAGGGTCAGGAGTCAGTAGCCGGTCGTCAGGAGTCAGGAGAATTAAAAATGAATAATAATCAATTAAATGGTCTATTTACCGACTTTAGGCAATTTAATCCTTATTTTTGCCCTTTTTCAACCCTCAAGTAGTTGGGTTTTTGGGGTTTTGGGGTTTTAGTTGAAATTTCCCTGATAACTGATAACTGATAACTGATAACTGATAACTGATAATCCTGTGGCTGTTTTAAAAGATAATCGGGCTACCGTCCAAAAGGTTCTTTGGATCACCCTACTGCTGAACATTTTGGTTATGGCGATCAAAGCGGGGGTGGGTTTGAGGATTGGTGCTTTAAGTCTGCAAGCGGATGCTCTCCATAGTGTCACCGATAGTGCCAATAATGTCTTGGGATTAGTAGCGATGCGGTTTTCCTCTCCCTATCCCGATCGAGATCATCCCTACGGACATCTGAAATACGAAGCGATCGGAGCTTTAGCGATCGCCGCATTTTTGGGGATTGCCTGTTTTGAAATCTTGCAAGGGGCGGTCATGAGTATTATCAAAGGAGGCAAACCCGTCGAGATTGCAGGTCCTGAGTTATGGCTATTAATTATCGTTTTAGGGGTGAATATTTTTGTCACCTATTATGAAAGATCGGTGGGGCAGCGTGTCGGTAGTGCGATTTTGATTGCCGATGCTCGTCATACCATGAGTGATGTCTGGGTGACAATTACGGTTTTATTGGGTTTAGTCGGGGTTTGGGTGGGCAATACGGCTAATATTCCCCAATTACAATGGTTAGATGTGATTTTGTCCTTTCCCGTCGCTTTTTTGGTGTTTGGCAGTGGTTGGAAAGTCCTGATGGAGAATTTACCTTTTTTAGTGGATGAAATGGCGATCGCTCCTGAAGTGATTCATCAAATTGTGATGGAGGTGCCGGGGGTGCTTAATTGTCATGCGATCGCGTCTCGGGGAGTGGTGGGAAGACAGGTATTTATAGAAATGCACCTAGTTGTCTCCGCGCAAGATGTGGAAACTGCTCACGCAATCACGGAAGCGGTAGAAGCAAGATTAACCCAACAATTTAGCCCTGTGAGAATTTTAATTCACGTTGAACCGCCGGATTATCGTTCCGATCAGATCACTTTTGATGAAGAAGTGTGAAGCAAAAAGGCCTAAAATAAGTAGCAAACTTTTGCTAGAGGTGGCCATGACGACAGAAAATCAAGCTAGAAGCATAGTAATTACTGGTGGAGCAGGATTTATCGGCTCGAATTTTGTTCATCATTGGTGCGAGAATTATCCTGAGGATCGTGTAATTGTTCTTGATGCTCTTACCTACGCGGGCAATTTGAATAATTTAGCGACACTGAAAGATAGAAAGAATTTCCGTTTTCTGCAAGGGGATATCTGCGATCGAGCTTTAGTTGATGAATTATTTGCTGGTGAAAATATCGATACAGTTGCCCATTTTGCCGCCGAATCCCATGTGGATCGATCGATTCTTGGACCTGGGGCTTTTGTGCAAACTAATGTGGTGGGAACTTTTACTCTATTAGAAAGTTTTCGGCAACATTGGTTAAGTAATCATCAACCCGATAACTATCGTTTTCTGCACGTTTCCACCGATGAGGTTTATGGCAGTTTAGGAGTAGATGATCCGGCTTTTACCGAAACTACTCCCTATGCTCCTAATAGTCCCTATTCTGCTTCAAAAGCGGGGAGTGATCATCTAGCGAGAGCTTATTTTCATACCTACGGAATGCCGACAATTATTACTAATTGCTCTAATAATTATGGTTCCTATCATTTTCCCGAAAAGTTAATTCCTTTGATGTGTATTAATATTCTTTTGGGTAACCCTTTACCTGTTTATGGTGATGGTCAAAATGTTCGAGATTGGTTATATGTGCGGGATCATTGTCAAGCTTTAGATACAGTTATTCACAAGGGAAAAGCGGGAGAAACCTATAATATTGGCGGAAATAATGAGGTAAAAAATATCGATTTAGTCAGGATGTTATGTGAGTTAATGAATGAATTAGCTCCCGATTTACCCGTGAAACCTGCTCAGAATTTAATTACTTTTGTCAAGGACCGCCCTGGACACGATCGCCGGTATGCTATTGATGCTAGTAAAATTCGCACTGAATTAGGTTGGCAACCTCAAGAAACGGTAGAGGGGGGATTAAGAAAAACCATTCAATGGTATCTCGATCATCGGGATTGGTGGCAACCTTTGTTATCCAAAGAATATCAAGAGTATTATGGGAAAGTTTACGGTTAGATAAGGGTAAAAACTTTAATCTTAATTTTGGGTGTGTTAGCCAAAACTAACACACTTATTACTTTAGCTAGATTAATATTTTAATTGTCAGTGATTAAGATCACAGAAAAATCTCAAAAAAATAGTTAGGTTTGAGAGATAATAGGAGCAGATCAGGCTAAGACTGGTAATCTTGACTTTTTATTAGCAGCAACTATGGCTTATAAAAGAAATTATC
This sequence comes from Microcystis sp. LE19-195.1E, assembly GCF_027532095.1. Lineage (NCBI taxonomy): Bacteria > Bacillati > Cyanobacteriota > Cyanophyceae > Chroococcales > Microcystaceae > Microcystis > Microcystis sp. LE19-195.1E. The sequence goes on along the minus strand of NZ_JAPZSZ010000201.1, from coordinate 5,050 downwards.
GCCGCCGTAAGAATCGGCAATCGGGAAGGACAATTCCAGGGATTTTCATCTTTTTAGTTTTAATGTCCGTTGGGATGGCATTTAAAAACCAAAGTTCTCAACTGCTCAGGAATTTTCAATCATTTAAACCAGCCAATAACTTAATTTATAATACTAATAATCTGCAACTTTCTCAGCCAATTATTCCTGGGAATAATCACCAAGTTAGACAGGGAAATTATCAAAATATTGATCGTCTAGCTCGCAGCATCAATTACCAAGGAAATTCTCTATCAGAATTAGCAACAATTCTATCTAAATATGCCAAAACAGAAGCAGAAAAAGCCCGCATTATTTACGTTTGGATTACCCATAATATTACCTACGATGTGGCAAGTTTTTTAAGGGGTAATTACGGTGATGCGAGTCCTTATGTGGTTCTCAAAAATCGTTTTGCTGTCTGTTCAGGGTATGCCAATCTTTATCAAGCTTTAGCAGAAAAAATGGGATTAAAATCAGCAGTTGTTATCGGTTATGCTAAAGGATTAGGCTATCTAGTGGGCAATGCTAGTGATGCTAACCATGCTTGGAATACTGTCAGAATTAATAATGCTTGGTATCTAATTGATGCAACTTGGGGTGCGGGAGTAGTCAATAACAATCAATTTCAACGGCAATTTAATCCTCATTATTTTGCTACTCCACCCGCACAATTAATTTATAGTCATTTCCCCGAACAAACTCAGTGGCAATTATTACCGAAAGTTTATAGAAAACAACAATTTGATTCTTGGCCGATTGTGACATCACAATTTTTTCGAGATGGCATAAAATTAGTCAATCACAATAGTTATAATATCCAGTCTTCAGGAATAACAGAAGTTATTTTACAAGTTCCTCCTCACACCCAGATTTCTGCTCAATTGCAGCAAAATAATTTACCTATCAATAGCCATTTACCCTTAATTCAAAGAGTCAATGGACAAGCAATAATTAAAGTTTCCTTTCCCCAAGCTGGAAGTTATGATTTGATGGTTTTCTCTAAAAATAAATCCGATAAAAATAACTTTAATCATGCTTTATCCTATCGAATCACCAGCAATGCTAAGGGTGTTTCTATACCGAAAACCTATGCTACTTTTGAAGAAAACAATGTCTATCTTTATAGTCCCACAATAGCCAAATTAACTAAGAATCAATTGGTAAATTTTAAAATCGAAGTACCTAATGCTTTAGATGTGGTTATCATTGATCAATCATCGGGTAACTGGACTCCTTTAACTAAGTCAGGTAATTTATTTTTCGGTAATGTTAAAGTTGGTTCAGGAAAGATAACTATCGCTGGCAAGTTTACCGAGGGTAATAACTACGCTAGTTTAGTTGAGTACGAGTAATTTGTCTTTGAGTCATTAAGGAGCAAAAGAATGAATCTTGATACTTTTAACAACTCTCAGAAAATCCTTATCGAAGATGATAAAAGTTTACTGATGTTTGAAAATAAAGAAATTATTTTGGTTGGTCAATTTAAAAATCAAATAATTGAAGAATTAGAAGACTATATTTCTGACTTTGTTCTCGATGGTGTAATGTTAAAATCGAAAAGTTATATTTGTGGTCAGATAGCTAAACTAGATTGGGTTTATTATCCGAGAGATAGACAAATATTAAATCTATTAATTTTAGGAGAAAAACGATGGAGACAAGGTAAAATTAAAGTTTATGGTCAATGTGACTTTTCTCCTATTTTAGAAAAATTAGCCCATCAAGAATATGACTACTCGCAATTATTACAGATATTAAAAGAGCAAGGATTTAAAAATTTCAATGAAACTCGTCAAATAAAAATTACCCTAGAATTTATTCCTGAAAATAGCCCACTGGAACAAGAATCAGAATCACCCCTAGAGTCAATTTGTATGTTATTATAATTAAATAGGGAATAATTAAGGAGCAAAAGAATGAATATTGATACTTTTAACAACTCTCGGAAAATCCTTATCGAAGATGATAATAGTGTATTGATGTTTGAAAATGAAGAAGTTATTTTAGTGAGAAAATTTAAAGAAAAAATCCAGGCAGATTTTTTGGAGTATATCGGCAACTTTTATTCCCAGGGAAGACTAAGAAGAAATATATCAAATAGTTCTTCTACATTTGGTCAAATTAATAAAATTGAATGGTTTCATTATCCGAGTGAAGGGAAGGATTGTAAAGTATTAATACTGGGAGAGAAAGACTGGAGAACAGGAAAAGTTAAAACTTCTGGAGAATGTACTTTTTCTGGTGTTTTAGAAAAACTGCCTCAAAAATTAGGTGAACATGATCAGGAATTTCTGCGGGAATTACAAAAACAGGGATTTGAGAATTTAAATGAAACTCGTCAAATAAAAATTACCCTAGAATTTATTCCTGAAGAAAGCACAATTGAGCCAGAACCAGAATCACCCCTAGAGGAGATTCGGCAAATGCTGCGAGAAAATCCCGAAAAAACTAACTTCAATTCCTGAAAAACTAATTAGGTAATAAGGAAAATAAATTAAAGCAATCTCCTGTCTCCTCTCTCCTGTCTCCTGCTGTAATTATCATGGCAAAAACTCCGAGAATCCCGATTCCGATCGAAGTGAGAAAATATGTTTATCAAAGGGATAATTATCAATGTCAGAGTTGCGGTAAACCCGAAAAATTAGCCCAACTTTCCATAGATCATATAATCCCCTTAGCTTTAGGTGGCAGTAACGACATTAGTAACCTGCAAACCCTTTGTTTATCCTGTAATCGCCGCAAAAAAGACCATTTAGACCCTCGTTTTCGGCGTTATTTTCAATAATATCCAATGGCTGCCGACCCTTTCCTCGATCGCCACTTGTGGAAATACCGCCTGGATGAGTTAGAATCGGAAAGAAGAATTTTTGAGTAACCATGATCAAATTACGTCTAAAACGCTTTGGTAAAAAACGCGAAGCCAGTTATCGTATCGTTGCGGCCGTTAGCACCAGTCGTCGCGATGGTCGTCCCCTAGAGGAATTAGGATTTTACAATCCCCGCACCGATGAAGTGCGTCTGGATGAGGAAGGGATTATCCGACGCTTACAACAAGGAGCGCAACCGACGGACACCGTGCGCGGCATTCTCACCAAACAGAAAATTTTCGAGAAAATCAATGCCTAGTACCCCCAATTATCTCGAACTGGTGAAATTTATGATCGAGCCGTTTTTGGAAGATCCAGCCAGTCTGAGATTGGATATCGAGCGCTGTAAGGAAAATGAACGTCTTTGGGTGCGTGTAGCCTTCGATGATGCCGATAAAGGCAAAGTTTACGGCCGGGGAGGACGCAATTTACAGGCGATTAGAACTACCCTAGAAATGGCGGCCGCAAATGCCGGTCGCTCTCTTTATCTAGAAGTCTATGCGGCCGAAAATGAAGGCGAACAGCGCCGCACCCGTCGTTCTAATGGTAACTTTGAAGGTACGGAAAGAAGACCGAGCAATCGCCGACCACCCGCACCCCGGCAGCTCAACAACTAACGAGCGATTTTAGGAAAACAGGGAAGGGGTTTCATCCTCTACCCTCTCCAGTTGCTCTAATTGCTGCCAAACTTTGGCGAGTAAAGTGGTTAATCCGGCTCCCGTCACGGCGGAAATAGTCAAAATCTCGGCATTGGTTATTTTAGCAAACTGCTTTTGGTAGTTATCTATCGTTTCCTCGTCCACAGCATCAATTTTGTTGAAAACCAGTATTTGCGATCGCTTTTCCAATTCCCGACCATAGGCGGCTAATTCCCCTTGAATAATTTGATAATCGGCGATCGGGTCTTCTGCTGTCAAGGAGACAAGATGAATTAACAGGCGTGTGCGTTCGATATGGCGCAAAAATTCGTGTCCTAAGCCGATTCCTAGGTGCGCTCCCTCGATTAATCCAGGAATATCGGCGAATACCGTCCCGTCTCCCGTGGGTTTGCGTACCACTCCCAAGTTAGGAATGAGAGTCGTAAAGGGATAATCGGCGATTTTGGGACGAGCAGAGGAAACGGCCGAGATTAGGGTGGATTTTCCCGCATTGGGCAGCCCGATAATGCCCACTTCCGCTAATAACTTCAATTCTAGGCGTAAATGGCGTTTTTCTCCCTCTAAACCGGGTAAGGCGTATTCGGGTGCGCGATTATTATTGCTTAAAAAGTGGCGGTTGCCTAATCCCCCTTTTCCCCCGGCAGCCACGATTAAAGTCTGTTCGGGAGTTACCAAATCGCCGATAATTTCCTCGCTATCGAGATCGTAAACCACTGTACCACAGGGAACTTTAATAATGCGATCGCTCCCGTTGGCTCCCGTGCAGTTGTTGGGGCCGCCCCGTTTACCGTCATCGGCCTTAAAATATCGACTATACTGGAAATCTAGCAGGGTTTGCAGGTTCTGAGTCGCCACAAAAATCACCGAACCACCTTTTCCCCCATTACCTCCGGCCGGACCGCCGGCGGGGACGTATTTTTCCCGACGGAAAGCGACAATTCCATCACCTCCCTTACCCCCTTCTACTTCTATTTCGGCGCGATCAATAAACTGCATAAGACTAAGTAGTTAAAGTGAAAAAATGCTCAAGATCAAAGCTGTTATAGGTTAACATCTTGCCAATTTAAAGCTTCTGCGAATCCCTGAAAATGTTTGACATTGGTAGTAGCGATGACTAGATAACGGCTCGGATCTTGTTTTTTTAATAACTGCCAATGAGCAAGAATAATAAAATAATATCTACGTCAATATTGTAATTATCAGCCGTTTGTTGGCCAATCTTTCGAGTTTCTACCCAAATTTGTGACGATTCTAACATCACCTCGGTATCTAAATTATCTAGCTATTAAAGGAATTTTTCTTGACCGATTCTAATAATAGGCTTTTTCTGACTTCATAATCACAGCTATCGGAACTAACTACATAGGGTTTGCTGAATAAATCTAAAAACCTTGTTGGATAAGACTTTTAGACTTGTTTTCCCTCAAAAAGTGCCGACCTTTGGAGTGATTGGGGGGAAAATTCCGGGACTTTTTCCCTGAAAATTAGGTAATTGACCACCTG
>NZ_JAPZSZ010000211.1:0-12634 GCF_027532095.1 Microcystis sp. LE19-195.1E | reverse complement strand
CCCCCTTTTGCCTTTTGCATGAGTGCCTTTTGCCTGTCTTGATATGTAGCCTATACTCAACGGATTTAGTATAAAAACCTTGTTGGATAACACTTTTAGACCTTTGGGAAATCAAAAAGTACCGGATATGGGAGTGATCGGGGGGAAAATTCAGGTACTTTTTCCCTGAAAATTAGGTAATTGACCCCCTCAAAATCGGTGAAACCCCACACCCCCCCTGCGATGTCGGGGGGGTTGGGGGCCACACCCTGCCCCCAGGAAAAACTTTTTGCCGCAAACCCTAATTATGATTGAGGAAAAGGGAGAATAATATAGCGAATAACTGTTCCTATTAAAGCTGTTCCCAAGATGCCGATTAACGTCCAAATCTGGGCTTTCTGAGAGCCTTTTAATTCTTTTGTATCTTCTTTTACTCCTTCAATATCTTTTTCTAAACTATCGACTTTTTCCTCTAATCTTGCCTGTACTATTTTAATATCCATAACATCTTTTTGCAGATTATCTAACTTCTGATTAATTGAACCTAAAATTTCTTTGAGGTCTTGTTCAATAGTAACTGACATCTGATGATTCTCCTAATAATGATAGTTATCAGCATTGTTGTCTATCTTATCTTAAGTGCTTGCCAAACATTGCGCCTCATTTTCCCCTGCTGCCTTCTCTAATTGTTGCCCTACCGCTACCATGATCTCCACTAATTTATGAGCCGATAATTTCTGATTTTCCTGTAAAATTCCGGGTTCATCACCTTAATCTAGCTGACAGATGACTTAACCCTAACAAGAATTTAAGCCAATCCTTTCTCAGCCAACCATTGAGGATTATATAAACGAGATTGATAACGGGACCCACCATCACACAGAACAGTAACTATGGTGTGGCCTGGCCCCATTTGTTTAGCCAAAGCCACGGCAGCACCGACATTAATACCCACAGAACCCCCCATAAATAAACCATCTTTTTGTAATAGTTGATAAACAACTTTGATGGCAGTGGGATCATCAATTTGAATGGCATCATCTATGGGTGCGCCTTCCATATTAGCCGTAATACGACTATTACCAATCCCTTCAGTAATTGAACTACCTTCCAGGGTAATTGTCCCGGTTTTCACATAACTATATAAACCGCTACCCATCGGATCCGCCACCAGGCAGCGCACCTGGGGATTTTGGTCTTTTAAAAACATCGCCACCCCCGCGTAGGTTCCCCCGGTTCCCGTGGCAGCCACCCAAGCATCAATTTTACCGTCGGTTTGTTCCCAGATTTCCCGGCCGGTGGTTTCGTAGTGAGCGCGACGATTAGCCAGATTATCGAATTGATTGGCCCAGATAGCATTTTCCATCTCACTGGCCAATCTCCCCGATAATTTAACGTAATTATTGGCATCTCGGTAGGGAACGGCGGGAACAGTACGCACTTCTGCACCCAATGTTCTCAATAGGTCGATTTTCTCTTGGGATTGGGTATCGGGAATGATAATCAGGCATTTATAACCTTTAGCATTGCAGATATGGGCCAAACCGATGCCAGTATTGCCGGCGGTTCCTTCGACAACGGTTCCCCCCGGTTGGAGAGTACCGGCTTTTTCCGCTTCTTGGATAATATATAAAGCAGCCCGATCCTTGACCGAACCACCGGGGTTAAGGAATTCGGCCTTACCGAGAATCTCGCAGCCGGTTTCCTCGCTAAAACTATTGAGACGAATTAGGGGAGTATTACCCACCGCATCGACGAAACCATTTTTAATATCCATAATCTGTTATTTTTCGTGCTGTTCCTAGGCTGAGACGATTTTTTGTACTAAGGGATGACGCACCACATCGGCCCGCGATAGGTAAGAAAAAGCGATCCCTTCTACTGATTTTAGGATTTTTTGAGCGGCAATTAACCCCGATTCTTGTTGTTGCGGTAAATCGGTTTGGGTGACATCTCCGGTTACTACCATGCGCAAACCGAATCCCAAGGGAGTTAAGACCATCAATGCGATCGCACTTTCTCCACTGGGGAATTGAATCGTTGGCCAAGTTCTACCACTTTAGCAAAAGCGACGGGAGCGAGGACGGCTAATTAGTCCAAAATTTTCCGATTGTTGTGTTAGCTGGAAATATTGATTAAATTGGAAGTTTTTTAGCTGTGATTAGTTACCTAACCTAATATAGTGGTGGCATTCTGTAAGGAGTCCCACCGTGACTAACAATTCCATCGAGCCTTTGAATATTGGCAATACGATTAATACTGCCTTCCGTCTTTATCGTGATCGCTTCCAAACTTATGTATTCTTTGCTGTCCGCGCCTGTTTGTGGTCGCTTCTTCCCTTAATTTTGCAATTAATTCTCAGTCAATTACTTTATCAAACAATTACCCCCGAACAAGGCAGCGATATCGGTTTACGTTTATTTCTTTTCCCAGTACAAATTTTCTCGGCCGCTAAGTCTCTTTTTAATAGTGCGGTTATCTCACGATTAGCTTTTCAAGACATTATTTATCAGCCGGAAACTTCCGGACAAGCGGAAAAAAAAGTTAAGCCGAAAATGTGGCGCTTGTGGTGGATGCAGGTTTTGATCTTTTTGTTGGGAGCGGCAATAATCTTGCCGATAACGCTGTCTCTGGGGCTAGTCAGTGGTGTTATCCCCATCCTTGGTGTATTGCTTATTTTACTGGCTTCTTTCTGTCTTCCTGTTTTCTTCCTTTGGTTATCTGCTCGCATTTGCATTGCCGAATTGCCCTTAGTAATCGAAGATAATTTAGGCAGTTGGCAAGCAATCAAGAGAGGTTGGCATTTAACTAAAAACTCGGCTTGGAGAATTGTGGGAGTGATATTTATTGCCAGTTTATTAATTATTCCAGTTTATATTCTGTCAGTAGCTTTGGCTTCAATTCCCTTTTGGTTCAATTCTTCGGAGGACTGGCAAACGCTCGCAGAAAATCCTCTTTTTTTCCAACAAATGGCGATGTTTTTGACTACTATTTTCTTACTTCTGAATATTTTATTAGTTCCTTTTTGGCAATCTCTCAAAAGTGTGATCTATAATCATCTTTTAGACCAGAAAAAAAATGATGGGGGAGAATACTAATAACTGAGCGGCTGTTGATGTAAACTAAGACGCATTTAAACCGCTTATTCTTAGATTAGTTGAACTTCCCCCAATCCCTTTACTGTTGCCTCTTGTCTCGTCTCAACAAGCAATTTATCCTAAATCCGTTGAGTAACCCACAGAAAACGGGTTTCTCGGAGAAACCCGTTTTCTACTCATGATAATTCTCTCAATCCTTTTGTAGTACATATATAGTACATTTGCTCAAAAAAATCGAAAAAGGGTAAAAAGAGAAAAAAGAGAAAAAGGGTTACAAAGTCCTCCCGAATACGCAGACTACCCGAAAACCGCTATCGTCGCTGCGGTTGACGCGGCGGATGAAGATGTTGCGAAACGCGGAACGGCAGTAATTAGGAAGGTAGCCCCAGGAACCGCCCCGCAGAGCTTTATATGCCTGATTTTGCTGTTTTTTGCTCTTTTTTATCTCCTCATAGTTTTCGCGCCAATCATCTTGACACCACTCCCAGACATTTCCGTGCATATCATATAAACCAAAGTCGTTGGCGTAGAATTGCCCAACAGGGGTGGTTTTTTGGAGATTGCCATTATAGTTGGCTAAATCTGGGGTAAGAATTTCCCCAAAGTGATAGGGGGGGTAGGTTTCTCCTTTGTCGAGATTTAAGGGTTTGGTTTGCGCTCGACAAGCGTACTCCCACTCAGCTTCCGTTGGTAGCCTATATTTTCTTTTACTTAATTTAGATAGCCTTTGGCAAAATTCTACAGCATCTAACCAAGATACATTTTCAACGGGGTTTGTGCTGCCTTTAAAATGCGATGGCTCTGGTTTTAAATCTTGCTCTACTTTTAAATCTTCTCTTTGGGCAATATATAACCATTGAGCTTGGGTAATGGGATAAATACCCATCAAGAAGTTTTTCAGGGTGACGTTGTGTTGCGGCTTTTCACTTGTATTACCACTTTCTTGTTCTGAAGAACCCATTGTAAAGGTTCCCGATGGTATTTTGACTAATTCTATGTCTAGTTCATCGGTGAGTTTTTCTCTATAGATTAAAAGACGTTTTTGGGTCTTTTGGATGATTATTGTAGGCATAAGTAGGGTTTACTGAATAAATGTGAAATATAGACGAGGTAAGGGTTTTAGTGTTCTGTATCGGCCCGCGTCCTGTAGGGGCGAAGCATTCGGGCATAACCTATCGGTGAAACCGTAGATTTTCTATCCGAATGCTTCGCCCGTACTTTTTCAGCAAGCCCTAAGTAAGTAATTATAATTAAATTAAAAATTGATTTTATACTCTATCCTTCACCAGCTAATTTTAACACAGAAGTACGAGTAGTCGCATCTAAGCGAAACTTCAGCAATTCTAGTTGATTAAGAATTGGCTCAATACGGTGTATATAACCATTTTGTTTAGCCTTTAATAATATTCCCATTGTGCCAGTGAGTTTTATTCCTAATAAATTTGCATATCGTCTCGCCAAACCATCATCAAGTAAAGCGAGAGAATCGGTAATTTCTATTGCTAAAGCTAATACTTCTTTTTCTCCTTTTCCTAAATCAGTGACAGGGAATCAGTCAAGTAAGTTAGTCTGATAGAGGTATTGAATCGGTGATGTATCGGCATGACGTTAGGCATTAGCCAGATCCTCGATTAATTCTGCTTCCTTGAGTCGGAAGGTATCAACTCCATAGTCTGCAAGTTTAGAGAGAAAAACAACTCGCGGAATACCTGCTAAGTTAGCAGCAGTGCCAGAGGAAAGTTTTCCCAATTCATAAAGTTTAATGGCAGCAAGAAGAGAGATTTCCTGTGCTAGTTGTTCTGGGGTGAGATGTAAAGCGAGAGCGGTTTCATCGGGTAGGGAAAGAGTGATTTGGTACATGATGAATACTAGGATTAATTGATTGTAGGGTTGATTGTAGGGTTGATAGGGTTGATTGTAGGGTTGATAGGTTTGATTCTAGGTTTGATTGTAGGGTTGATTCTAGGTTTGATTGTAGGGTTGATTCTAGGTTTGATTGTAGGGTTGATTCATGAATCAACCCTACCTTGATAAGGGGAAAACCTAAAACCCGTCTTCAATTTAATTATAACCAGCTACTGATCAGCCAACCTCATCTAGTACATTTGTTCAAAAAAATCGAAAAGGAGAAAAAGGGTAAAAAGAAAAAAAAGAGAAAAAGGGTTACAAAGTCCTCCCAGCACCGCACACCACCCGAAAACCGCCGTCGAAGTTGCTGTCGCGGCGGTCGTCGTTGATGCGGGAAGCGGAACGGCAGAAAGTCGGATTGTCGTACCAAGAACCGCCCCGCAGAACTTTATTTGCCTGATTTTGCTGTTTTTTGCTCTTTTCTCGCCAAGGACTACCATTCCTAGGTGCGCCTTGATAATTTTCCCGGAAGTCGTCCTGACACCACTCCCAGACATTGCCGTGCATATCATACAAACCAAAACCATTGGGGGGAAATTGCCCAACGGGGGTGGTTTGCTCGCGATATTCTCCTGCTGGTTCCTTAGCAAAGCGTTGCGTACCATTGTAGTTAGCTAAATTTGAGGTGAGGGTTGCTCCGAAGTGGAAGGGGGTGGTGGTTCCAGCACGACAAGCATACTCCCATTCCGCCTCACTGGGTAGCCGATACTGTTTCTTGGTCATTTTAGAGAGCCTTTGGCAAAATTCTACGGCATCTAACCAAGATACATTTTCAACGGGGTTTGTGCTGCCTTTAAAATATGATGGCTCTGGTTTTAAATCTCGCTCTACTTTTAAATCTTTCCTTTGGGCAATATATAACCATTGAGCTTGGGTAATCGGAGCTTGACTTAGGTAAAACGGGGCGATTTTTACTAAATGTCTGGGGGATTCTCGTTGGAACCAATCCCTATTGTATTTTTTCACTAGCCGCGCGATTTCCTCCGCTTCGGTTCCCATCCAAAACTCCCCCGAAGGAATATAGAGCATTTTTAAGCTGGGGGGATTTTCTTCAAAGTAGAAGGCTCTCACGGGTTCTTTGGCGGTAATTTGTCCCCTCTCATCCACAAAGACGGTTTCAGACTTAAACAGGGTTAGGTTAAATTTCTGGGTGATGATTTCTTCTTCTGTGTTATCCAAGACTTCCCTAAACTGGACTGGCATTGTCTCGGCGGTTATTTCTTCGCTTGCCAAAATTTTAAGCTGCTCAGGGGTTAAACGAAGACGCTGATACAGTTCCCCATCTTCTACGCTGAAATCCTTAAGTCTATGCTTGAGCAGTTGAAACAATATTTCCTCTCCTCCCGTAAGCTCTTTTACCTTAGCTATGGTTACGGTTTTATATTTCCTCAGCCACTTTTCCTCAACCGGTGGGGGTGGAGGTGAGTCAACCATAGATTGCAGCTTTTGGCTAATTTCTTGGTACTTTGCTTCCCCTAGCTTTTGGAAAACCTTAGCAGACACCTTGGCAAAGGCGCGGACTAGATTAGCTGCTTCTTTGCCGAGGAGAACTTGGGGATTGGTAAGAATAAGACCAAAAAAGGTGGTGGTACTCAGGTTAAGTTTTTGGGCGATGTATTCCGAGAGGACAAAAATTACTTCTAAGGCGCGGCTATTCCCTAGTTCAGTGAGCAGAAGCTCTCTGTCCTCATCATCAAATTCAAAATCTAGGCTGTTGGGGGGAGTATGAAAGTTAAATTTACCTCCTTTGTCCCACTTCACTGGTTCCCCTCCTAGATAGACTTTAAGAAAACCGCTAAGGATGACTTCTGCTATGTTTAGGGGGTTAGAGGCGCTTAAAAGTTTGCTTTGGATAAGACGGATGATGGGAAGATTTACCGGGGCTGCGGCTAATTTTTTCAGTAATTCCCAAGCTAGAGGTGAGGCGGTACTGGCGAATAGTTCTAGAGCTTGCTTCCCAGACATCTCCGGAGAAATAGTTGCGGGTATTTCTCTGTTTTGGGGGGATTTTTCTAGTAGTACCCCCGCACAGGTGGCGTTGCTGTCACCACTGACAACGAGCGCCCAAGCTTTTAAGGATGAAGGGGTTAGGGAGATGGTGGGTAGGGGAAAGTAGGTTTTTTGGATTGTTTCTCTGAGAATATGTTGATTTTCCTCTTCCTTCTCAATTTGTAGCAGCAGGGGGATAGAGGTAAATCTCCAGTTTTGTGAAGGTTTTCGGGGGGTTTGGTTGACTAGGGAGACGAACCAACCTCGACTAAGGGCGGTTCTTTCCCACATTGCTTCCGGGAAGGGAGAAAGCAGGGTGACGATTTGGTGTTTTCCCCAGTCCTGAAGAGCTTGGTTATAGCGTCCTTGATACCAGTCTGGGGAAGTACAATCACTGTAGAAGAGGATAAGTCTTTCGCCGCGAGGATGGATGAGATCTTTTGGGTGAATTGAGCAAGTATCGTTAGAGTAGGTGCGGATGGCTAAATTTTGCCTGTCTTCGTCCCATCCGATGCGGTAGAGTTTGACATCCCGAAAGGCCCCGATTTGTTCTAGCCAATCGCGGATTTCCCCGGCCATTTCTTTCCAAAAGACCATGGAGGCCCATTCTTCAATCAGTAAAACCACCTCTAGGGAACGGACTTTTTTGGCTTGGTAAACGGGTATTAGGGCTAAACTGCCATCTTTCTTGCCGATGCTATACTCGGCCGATTTCTGTACGGTGCTGTTTAGGTTTATTTGTCTTTGGGTGGCTGAGTCTATCTTTTGGATGAGGGGACGCACTGCCCGCCCTAATTTTAGGGTTTCTCGCCAGAATTTGGCATCGGGGATGCTAATGGGTAGGGTGTCTGCGCCTATCTTCTCAGGCTGTTTTTGTGCTTCTGTCTCGCGTATTAAGGGAACTTCATCCGATGGGGCTGCTGGCTCTTGGGTTTCGTTTTTACTCTCCTGGGAGGGGTTTTTAGCGGTCGGGGTTTCTTTCTTTTCTTCCCTAGGCTCTGTAGGGGTTTGGGGTTTTCCTTCCTCTTCTTGGGTGAGAACATACCACCATAAACTATCAGCTATCTGGTAACTGTCTAGGTCCCATCCCCTGCCCTTGACAAAGGTGATAAATTTATCAATCAGTTCTGGTGTGGGAAGGGTTTGGGTCATGTATTGCCTGTGTCGGTGAGGTAGGTAAATAGTAGGTCGGTAAGGTCTTCTAATTCTTTACCTGTGGGTTTCTTTTCGCCCATGCTCATAAAGACGGCGTTTAAAAGCTGGTCTGTTGCTAGTTCCCCTTTTTCTCGTTTTTTAACATATTCTGCGATCGCTGCTTCTATTTTTTTACTTTCTGGACTGGCCTCTTTATAATCAAAATGGCTTTTTACTATCTTTTTTAGTTCCTCTGGGGTGGGGTCGGGAATTTCTAAGAGCAGACATCTACGTTTAAAGGGTAGGGGAAAATCCCTCTCGCCGTTGCTCGTCATAATCACTATGGGGAACTGTTGGCAGCTTACCTTACCTTGGGGGATGGATTCCCATTCACCGTCATGGGTTTGTACTGGTATTGGTTCGTTTTCGGTATCTTTCGCGAGTCGGGAAAGTTCGGTGATTTCAAATCTTCCCTCTTCAAAAAGGTTTAAGAGGTCGTTGGGTAGGTCGATGTCACTTTTATCTATCTCATCGATAAGCAGTACCCGGGGATAATTTCTCGGACAGAGGGCTGTCCCCAAGGGACCCAAGCGGATATACTGCCCTATGTCTTTTTTTTCTTCTAGTTGGTAATCTTGCAAACGTGCGATCGCGTCGTAGTAGTATAATCCCTCTTGTAGGGTGGTGCGGGTATTAATTGGCCAGACTAATACTTCTCCTAAGTCTAATTCGTAGGCGATTGCGTAGGCTAGGGAGGTTTTCCCTGTACCCGGTTTCCCTGTGACTAAAATAGGCCGGCGTAGGTGAATGGCTGCGTTTACGGTTTCGATGGTTTTAGGGTTAACTATGAGTTGTTTTCCCCGCTCCTCGGATTTGTTGGTGGCGAAGCTTCGCCAAGGTGGGATTTCTGGCCAAGTAATCTTATCCCTTGAGCGTTTTTGATGATTGCCTTGAAAGATTTTCCATGAACTCATAGTTAGTTAACCTAGGTGCTGAGATGTTAAGTAGTGGAAGGGGGGCATCCGATTAGGGTCTTCTAGAAGTAATGATAAATGATGCCCGAAATAGTCAGATTGGGATTCCTGTTTTTCAGGTGGATTTCTTGCCTTATGTATTAGTTTTGGCAGTTCGGTGATGGGTTGATTGCTAACTAGGGCATTAATTTCATCTTTGTGAGTTGGCGATAAATTATAACGGCGTGACCAAAGGGCTAAAGGTATGCCTTCTGATGCTATTTCTATAAGCATTTCTTCATGACTTTGTTGACAATCACAAAGATTAATCCATAGGGTTAAATTTTCTTGTCGGCGGCAGTGATGTTTACAGTCATTATCTTGTATGTCTTCTACGATTATTGCTTCATTTTGTAATTTCTCCCATTTTTTTATCCATTTTTTGTATGGGTCAGAAGTTTTGTCTATACAAGACCTTGCTGAAAGACGACTATTAACAAAGTAATTTTCTTTTAGTTTAGTATTTGGTTTAAATTCACTTTTATACTCCCAAGATTCAAAATCACTAGATAATAGCTTTTCATCGGCGAAGAACTCAACGGACGTTATTTCTTCACTCCGTTCTCGACAGTCATTAATAATATGGGTTAAAGTATGGTTATGATCATACAGGGGTATATGCTTAATATCTTTGTTTTGAATGTTGTTAGGATTTAATCGCCAAAACCAAGCTCGTATTAGATATTTTTCAATATTTTCAATAGTCGTAATATTCTTATACTGAAGGTTTTTGCTACTGTCCACCTTTATAATTAAATAGGCTTCTAACCCTTCCTTCGGTAATTCAATCCGCTCCAATTGTGTGCTTGTTAATTGCTCATAATCAAGGTCACTAATATTTGTCTGCATTTTTAAATCATTGACCGTTTGCTCAAAAATTAATTGAATTAATGGATCATCAAGGCGTTGATCATAAGCTAAGTTATGTAGTAAGCTAAACAAAAAACTTTCTTCATAATCTTTAATCTTCTCAATCAATTCCTTAAGGTTACTATTTTGTATTTTAGGATCATCAGATAAATAGGATTTGATTATAGCAGCAGTCATCGGTCTTTTTATCTTTAATTCATTATTTAACTTTTCAAAGATTTTAATCTTATCATTATTCTCTACGTTAATCTTATTAATGATTTGCGATTTATTTTTTAAGTTAATATATTCTGTAATCAGTGGGACGAATTGGTTTTTATGTATTTTTTCTCTATTTTCTCCTGTTACATGATTAAAGGCGTTGGTGATTTTCTCAAAAAAATCTTCTGACATTTTTCTTCTACAATGTTCATTAGTGTAACCACTATCACTGAAAATTTTTCGATAATTTAATCCCTCATAACATCCTTTAATACCTTTTAATTCTAATTCACTTAGAGTTGGGTTCTGTTTTCCCTCGCGCAACAATTCTCGGACATTATCCACAAACTCTTCCTTCAACTCTTCCTTAGTCATAATTTAGACAGTTGTAGTGATAAGTAACTCAAAGCTAATCCTATCACACACAGGACTCCCAAGCAAGAGCCAATAAGTCTGTCTAGGCGTTAAAAATTGTCAGATGCCCCCCTTAACAAGGGGGGATTAAAGGGGGGACTAAGGGGGGATCGGCACCCCCCTTATCAAGGGGGGCAGGGGGGATCGAACCTAAAATCCATTTTTAATTTAATTATAACCAGCTACTTAAGTCTGTCTAGGCACTAGCAACGGTTTGTAACAAAAAGATCGGTTTGTAACAAAAAGATCCTTGAGAAAGCTAAAAAGATCATTTTAGCCACTGAAAAGCACGCAAAAAGATCCTTGGAGATTTTAAAAAAGACGATCAAAATGCTACCTATTCCTCTATTTTGCAAGTTTATTATGAAAAAAAACAGAGGAATTAAGCCTATGTATTTATCAACTGATCAGATTAAATCACTAACCCAGAGGCTAAAAAATCGCTTGGGGTATGTACCCAAAGAAGCTTGGGTAATTAATCTCGCCATCGAGATAGAAATCTCTCCAAAGCCGTTTTTTAGTGATGGGCAATTAGTCCAGCACTACCGAGAAATCGAACAGCTGCACAGCTAATAAAACCGCCTGAATTTGGTTATTTAACCATTTTCAGGACAGTACAACTTATTTTCTACTGTCATGATACTGAAAAAACCCACCCCAACACAAGCATCGGCTTTAAGGGATAATCCACGCCTAGGGATGCTCCAACTCAGCGATAATCGTCTCGTACAAGCTTTCTTTGACTGGCTAACAGGCTACTACCTTACCCCCCCTCTCTGGAAAAGCACGCCCTCCTTAGAATTACTCTATGGCATACTCCAGTATATAGGAGGATTAGCGATCGCTCTTAGCCACTGGCAATTAATCCCCCTAGTATGGGTGTTATCCGTAGCTGGAGCGGCTCAATTGCAGGAAATAGCCCACTTTTGCGCCCATAATGCTTTTTTCCCTCAATATCCCACTTATAACCATCTTTTAGGTTGTTTACTTACCTTAATTACTGGGAAAAAGCCCTTTCCATTGTTCAAAAAAGATCACCTATTAATTCACCACCCGCCGAAAAACCTAGCTACCATGAATGACAAAGGGAATACCCCCTACCTAGTAGAAGAGTTAGGTTTTGAATTTGCCCAAGAAGAGGCCTTCTATTGGCAAAATTTGGGCAAGTTATTACTCTCTCCCAAGTTTTACGGAGAAACCTTCCTTGCTCGTCTGACTAATCTCCTTAAAGCTCCCATTAACTATCAAATAGCTACCCTGATTGTGCTTTTCTTGGCCTCTGTTTGTGCGGGTTTAACCCATTCTTGTTTAATCTGCTTACTCTGGGCGGTATTTACCCAACTCGGAACCTATGCAGCCGCACTCTTGCAACAGCTACCGGAGCATAATTGGGCCTATGAAGCTGATGATAATGAGGGAGCTAAATCTCAGGTAATTGGTAAATCTTTTGCCCTATATTTGGGTGCTTACCCCCCGCGCTCAGACCACTGGTTAGAATGGTTAAAATGGTCCACGGAATTAGTGGGAGCAGTCTTTATTCGGCTAATCATCCTTCCAGTTAGCCTAGGGGCGCATTGTGTTCACCATGCTACACCAAACGATCACAACTGGGCTAATCAACTATACACCCTAAGAGCTTTTCAGACTGGCTCGGTGAAAGGATGGCAGCGTTATCAATTCCTTGAGGTTTGGGGATACCGAAACGCCTTAAACTACGTCTTTGTCGGTTTTAGTTTAAGGGGAAAAAGCTAAATTAAACTCGGTGTGCAACTATATTTTTAGTCTTGATTTACAACAAGGCTTTCAGAAATCAGCAGAGATAAAGTATCCTCTGGAACCCTGATTCTGTCGTTTTTAGTTGCACATCGCGTTAAATTAACCTAATTCGGGCTTGCTGAATAAAGCTAAAAACCTTGTTGGATAAGACTTTTAGACCTTTTGTCAATCAAAAAGTACCGGATATGGGAGTGATCGGGGGGAAATTTAGGCACTTTTTCCCTGAAAATTAGGTAATTGACCGCCTGAAAA
>NZ_JAPZSZ010000128.1:0-15231 GCF_027532095.1 Microcystis sp. LE19-195.1E | reverse complement strand
AGGGTTCTTTTTTTGACTTGTTCTCCTTCTCGGTAGGACTCTCGAAGAAGAACAGCGGGGGGGGAATTACGGTTAGGAACTTTTTCTATATACATGGCTATCATTTTAGCAAATGGAGAGAATTCTTGTCCATTAAGAAATATGACAAATTACATGGGTACATTAAGAAAAGTTAAGGGGGTGCATCCATTGATGGATAAGGGTTTTCGGCTGTTATGGTATATATGTATGGGTGAAGTTCAGTAATATCAGAAAACCATAGATTGTAATTAATCACAACCTTGTTATTGCTTAGATAGCTAGTTTCTCCCAGGAATTCTTTGGCGTATTCCATCCACATATCAGCTGGAGACATTCCTTTTGTCTTGACAGATAAAAGTCCCTTTTTCAAACGACTGGCCATCAGATTAAACGGATCTCTGAGTAAAAGTCATCATACCTATGACTGGTTTTGCCCACATAAAGATCATGTTTTTTTTGATATTTTGGCTCAGTTATTTTGGCAATACTATGATCTTCGTAGCTATACAAAAAACAGTTTTTAGTCTTGAAATTACCCCAAGCTTCCTCTCGAAAACCTTTGTGGGGGAAGTGTAGATGAAAATGCCTAAAAGGACTGGTACTAACATTGACACTATTCAGAAAACAATGGTCTTGTTCTTGCGCTCTAATCCAATTTAACACCGCATGATTACCACTACTTTTCAAACCGATAAAACGAATTTCTCTTTGATTGATGACTTTTTATAGTTCATCTCTTTGAGTTAGAGTACGCCAGAAATCCCAGGCATCATAGACTAAATTACGCTTGACTTTTCTTAAGTTATTTAGTAAATCCTCGGCTGGTTTTGAACGCTCATTTATCTAACTCATTAGTTCAATCCTCGGCTAAATCATCAATTTAAAAACTATGCAAACAATCTTTCAGCGCATAGGCTACCTGTTGTTGTTCCTCGAAGCTTAAATCGGGGAACATAGGTAAAGATAACACTTTTTCACTGGCCAATTCAGCCACGGGTAAATCGCCTTTTTTATAGCCTAAATACTGATAAACCGGCTGTAAATGCAGAGGAATCGGATAATAAACCATGGATAGGACATCTTTTTCCTGCAAAGCCGCCCGAATTTGGTCACGATTTTCCGTTAGGATTGTGTACTGATTCCAAACGTGCTTACCTCCGGCTAAAGCGGCAGGTAAAGTGATATTAGGCAAAGGTTGCAGTAATTCCCGATAACGTTGGGCAATCTCGATCCGTTGATTATTCCAAAAATCGAGATATTTCAGCTTAATTTGCAAAATAACCGCTTGAATGGCATCTAAGCGGCTATTCAGCCCAATTACCTCATGGAGATAACGCACCTTGCTGCCGTGTTCTTTAATCATGCGAATTTGTGCCGCTAACTCGGGGTTATTGGTGGTAATTGCGCCACCATCGCCACAACCGCCTAAATTTTTGGTGGGAAAGAAGCTAAAACAGCCAATATCGCCGATACTCCCCACTTTCTGCCCATGCCATTCTGCTCCCGTTGCTTGAGCGCAATCCTCAATCACCAATAAATTATGGGAACGAGCGAAATTTACCACCTCAGACATATTGACAGATTGCCCAAAAAGGTGTACTGGGATAATCGCTTTAGTCTGGGGAGTAAGCGCTTTTTCCAACAGTGCCACATCGAGGTTAAAAGTATTGATATCGATATCGACAAAAACCGGCACTGCCCCGACTAAATTAATCGCTTCGGCGGTGGCAATAAACGAAAAAGTAGAAGTAATTACTTCATCCCCCGCTTGAATACCGAGGGAGCGCAGTGCCAGATAAAGGGCATCGGTTCCCGAATTACAGGCGACACAATCGCTAACACCGTGATAGAGGGCAAATTGTCGTTCTAATTCGCTCACAGCTTCGCCACCAATATAGCGCCCAGAACGGAGGATTTCTAAAACGGCATGGTTAGCTTCTTCGCTGATGACTTGGTATTGACGGGATAAATCGACGGGGGGAATTGTACTCACGCGCTTTCACTCAAATTAGAGACTAATCGGGATTTGTTGGGGAAAAAAAGGAATAATTAGTCAAAAATAATTATAAACTTGCTATTTATAGATGAAGTGTCCTTGTAATTTGTTTCTTTTATTTTTATGGATGGATTAGTAGAACTAAATCTGGTGGATTTAGGTTGGGCTTTGGGGATGATGGGTATTTGTTTACTCCTCTCCCGTTGGTCAAATTTAGCTCTAGAGGGACAATTATTATTAGCGACCGGTCGATCGATCCTGCAATTATTAGTGGTAGGCTACGTTATCGCCGTTATTTTTTCCCTTGATAATCCTCTGGCAGTGCTGGGGATTTTGGCAGTGATGATGACTATTGCGACTATTGTTGCTAAAAATCGCATTGATAGCCGGGATAAGGCCCTATTGCCGCTAGTTTTCGGCTCTTTATTGATTAGTAGCTGTCTAACTTTAGGTTATGCGATCGCTTTAATCATTCAACCAGAACAATGGTACTCACCCCAATACTTGATTCCCTTGACGGGAATGGTGTTAGGCAATGCCATGAATAGTGCCTCTTTAGCTGGGGAAAGATTAAGCAGTGCCATTAAAAGTCACCGTTTGGAAATCGAAACCCATCTTTGTTTAGGGGCAACACCTCAACAAGCGATCGCAGATTATCAAAAAGCGGCGATTCGAGCTAGTTTAATCCCCACCCTCAATCAGATGATGGTGGTGGGTTTAGTCAGTTTACCCGGAATGTTCACCGGACAGGTATTGGCAGGAAGTGAACCTTTAAACGCCGCTTCCTACCAGATACTGATCCTGTTTATGATTGCCCTAGCTAACCTAATCACCGCTCAATTGGTGACAGAGGGAATCTATCGGCGCTTTTTCGGTGAGAATTTATCACTTATCAGTTGAAAGGAATCGGGAGGTGGGTGTTAGGGTTTTGGGTGTTGAGTGTTGGGGTTTTGGGGTTTTGGGGTTTTAGTTGAATTTCCCCATCACCCCATTTCCCTATCTCCTGACGGCTAAAAATTAGGCCTTCCACTTGCTGGCGACGACTTCAGCGAGATCAACCACGCGTTGGGAGTAACCCCATTCGTTATCGTACCAAGCGATAACTTTCACCATATCGCCACCCATCACCATCGTTAGACTAGCATCGATGATCGAGGAGGCATCAACACCGCGATAATCAGAGGAAACGAGGGGTAAATCATTATATTCGAGAATTCCTTTCAAAGAATTTTCCGCAGCTTCTTTGAGGACTTCGTTTACCTGTTCCGCGATCGTGCTTTTTTCCACTTGTGCGACTAAATCCACTACAGAAACGTTAGGAGTGGGTACACGCAGGGCGATACCGTTAAGTTTCCCTTTCATTTCGGGGATAACTAAGGCTACAGCTTTGGCAGCACCGGTGGAGGTGGGAACGATGTTAACGGCAGCGGCGCGAGCGCGACGGAGATCCCGGTGACTAGCATCAAGAATGCGTTGATCACCAGTGTAACTGTGGGTGGTGGTCATCGTCCCTTTGATGATGCCGAAGTTTTCGTGAATCACTTTGACGACAGGAGCCAGACAGTTGGTGGTACAACTGGCATTGCTGATGACATTGTATTTATCGTGTTCGTATTCGTGAGCGTTGACACCGACGACATAGGTTCCCACACCCGAACCTTTACCCGGTGCGGTAATGAGGACTTTTTTAGCTCCTGCGACAATATGCTTAGAAGCGCCCTCTTCATCGACGAAAACACCAGTAGCTTCGATCACTAGATCTACACCCCATTCTGCCCAGGGCAGATTGAGGGGATTGCGATCGGAATAACATTTAATGGTTTTACCGTTAACAATTAAAGAATTATCATCGGCATCGATATTAGCGTTAAGTTTGCCTAACATCGAGTCATATTTGAGCAGGTGAGCGTTACTTCGGGGATCGGATGTATCATTGATCCCCACTACCTCCAAGCCACTATCAGTCCGTCCTAACCAACATCTTAGGAAATTACGTCCAATCCGTCCGAAACCATTGATCGCTACTCTAATCACTGCTGCTTGCCCTCTACGTTTTAGTGCAATACATAAAAAAATAATTAATGTTCCCAATCATACCTTAAAGGTTGAACTTTGCGATCCCGATCGGAAATAATTTATTAGCTCACCATTCAGGAGACAGGAGACAGGAGACTACGAGACAGGAGACAGGAGATTATTTTTATTTATTCTCCTCACCTCCCCACACCCCACACCCTACACCCCACACCCCACACCCCACACCCCACACCCCAGACCCCACACCCCACACCCACACCCACACCCCACTTCCCACAGCCTAAAAAAAAGGAATTGGGAGAAAAAATTTTAATTCTGCGTCAAGGATTTTGCAAGGCAACTGGGCAACATTTGGGAATTCTGCTCAAATGCCCCTATCATGAAGTTGACTTTACTACCGATCGAGTTTAAAACTTATATAATCGTGGGTCTGAGGAGTGAAAACAGTGAAAAAAGTTAATTTTAACGGCCAACCTTTCCATTTTATCGGTATTGGCGGTATTGGGATGTCAGCCCTCGCTTATATCTTAGCCAAGCGCAATTTACCTGTGTCTGGCTCGGATTTACGTCCTACTCATATCACCCAACGGCTACAGGGAGCGGGAGCGCACATTTTCCACCGTCAAGAGGCAAATAATTTAGCTTTATTTCATTCTCCGGGCCCTCAAAACATTAGCCAAACAGTTCCGCAAGTAATCTGCTCCACGGCGATTAATGACCATAACAAGGAATATCAAGCGGCCAGAGACTTAGGATACCCAATTTTTCACCGTAGCGACGTTTTAGCGGCTTTAATCGCTGATTACGACAGTATCGCCGTCGCCGGCACCCACGGAAAAACCACCACTAGCAGCCTAATCGGTTACGTTTTGTTAGAAGCGGGATTAGACCCCACGATCATTGTCGGTGGTGAGGTGGACGCTTGGGAAGGTAACGCTCGTCTTGGTCAAGGTCGTTTTTTGGTGGCAGAGGCCGATGAGTCCGATGGTTCCCTAACAAAACACGCCCCGAAAATCGGCGTAATCACTAATATTGAGCTAGATCACCCAGATCATTACCATAATTTAAGCGAAGTTATCGATACTTTCCATGAATTCGCCCATCAGTGCCAGATTTTAGTCGCTTGTTTAGATTGTGACACGATCGCCGAGCATTTCCGTCCGACGATTAGTTATAGTCTCGATCCCGAAAAAGGTGCCGATTACACCGTCAGCGAGATTATCTATGAACAGGGAATGATGAAAGCTTCCGTCTGGGAAAAAGGCAGTTATCTGGGACAAATGGAAGTGAAAATCCCGGGGCAACATAATATTAGTAATGCTTTGGCAGTGGTGGCCATCGGACGTTATCTCGGTTTAGAATTTGCCGTTATTGCCGATGCGATCGCTACTTTTGCTGGGGCAAAACGCCGTTTTGAACACAAGGGAGAAGCAAACGGCATTACTTTTATCGATGATTATGCCCACCATCCTAGCGAATTGTTGGCTACTTTAGCGGCGGCAAAATTAAAGGTAGAAGGCAAACAGTACCAACGTTCGATCGCTATTTTCCAACCCCATCGTTACAGTCGCACCACTACTTTTTTAGAGGAATTTGGAGCCGCTTTTAGTTCCGCCGATGTGGTAGTCTTAACGGATATTTATAGTGCCGGGGAAGTGAATATCAATCACGTCACGGGGCAGCAAGTGGTCGAACAGGTGAGAAAACACCATAAAAATGCCTACTATCACCCTGAATTGAGTTCTTTAGGTCAATTCCTGCTAGAAATTCTCCAACCAGGGGATCTAGCCATGTTCCTCGGCGCTGGCAATCTCAATCAAGTTATCCCCGAAATGCTCTCTCTTTACCGCGAACAATTAGCAGTTAGAGTATAGGAGTCAGTTATCAGTTATCAGTTATCAGTTATCAGTTATTATGTTTACTGTTTACTGATTACTGTTCACTGAAAATGCTCCCCAACCCCCTAAAACCCTATGATTAAAACCTCTGTTTCTCTAGCTGATTTCACTTCCTACCGGGTGGGGGGAAGAGCGCAATGGTATGCCGAACCAGTTAATCTAGAGGAATTAAGAGAAGTGTTCGCTTGGTTGCGATCGCAAGATTTACCCTTGACTGTTTTGGGGGCCGGTTCAAATTTACTAATCAGCGATCGAGGTTTACCCGGACTTGTCCTCAATACTCGTCATCTGCGATCGAGTTGTTTTGATGCCGAAACTGCTACGATTACAGCAGCGGCGGGGGAACCCCTGCCAAAAATAGCTTGGAGAGCGGCAAAAAGGGGCTGGAGGGGCTTAGAATGGGCGGTGGGTATCCCCGGTACGGTGGGGGGTGCTGTGGTCATGAATGCGGGGGCGCACACCTCCTGTGTGGCGGATCGATTAGTGCGGGCGCTGGTATTAAATCCCGATGGTCAGTTAGAAACTTTAAGCAAAGAAGATTTAAATTATAGTTATCGCAGTTCTTCTCTGCAAGGGGATCAACGTTTAGTTATCGAAGCCACATTTCAGTTAGAAGCTACCGATAATTGCGAGGAAATAATGGCAATTACTACCCATAATTTACGCCATCGCAAAAGTACCCAACCCTATGATCGTCCCAGTTGTGGTAGTGTTTTCCGCAATCCTAAACCGCAATTTGCCGGGGCTTTAATTGAGGGAATGGGATTAAAAGGTTATCAAATTGGTGGGGCGCAAGTATCAGAATTACACGCTAATTTTATCCTGAATATTGGTTCAGCAAAAGCCTCGGATATTCTGCGTTTAATTCGTCATGTGCAGGAACAAGTGTTCGATCGCTGGTCCCTCTGGTTAGAACCAGAAGTGAAAGTTTTAGGGGAATTTGACGGGATTTAACTATTTTTCTCGATAACGGTTGAACTCAGCCACGATGGGCTGGAGTGCGACGGCAAATATTTTTATAATCCTCTAGCATGGTGCGTTCCCCAAAATCTATTGGTGGAGCGGTAGGAGCCACATTAGGGAACGCACCCTACGGCTAACGTTCCCAATCACCCGCCGCAGATAACCTTGAACTCTAACCGATAACCTTTCGTCGGTCGGTGTGCATTGGGGTTGTTAGACCGCGCTGCTACGGCAATGCATTCTTATTAAGAGTTAGAATTGCTGTAAAAACTAACCCTTCTAATTCTAGAATCGTCTAATGGATATTCATTACATTAATCAAGGAAAGCGTGGAAAAGTAGGTCTTTGCAATATTTGTAAACAATCAGCTTCTCTAAGCTGGGATCACGTCCCACCAAAGAGAGGTTTTGATTTGAAGCCTGTTGAGCAGATCACGATTGTACAACGTTTGACTGGCCACCCTGAAGAACAGAAACGTCCTATTTCACAGAATGGTGTGAAGTATCGAACCCTTTGCGAACAATGTAATACACGCTTGGGGCGTCGCTACGACCCAGTTCTTAATAGCTTTGCTCTTGGAGTAGGCAGGATTCTTAAATCAATTGTGGAAGTTCCACCAATGATTCATTACAAGACGCAACCAGCAATATTGATTAGAGCTATTCTTGGTCATTTAGTTGCAGCGAAGGGAGTTATAGACCATAATGTTGTTGTTCAGAAAATACGCGAATTTCTGTTTGATGATCAAGCTCAGATCCCTGAAGAAATTAAAATTTTTTACTGGATTTATCCATATGAAGAAATTGTGGTTGTTCGTGATGTCATTATGCCTGCGGTCAGAGGAAACTTAAGTGAATTTAGTGAACTTGGAACCTTTAGCATCCTTAAATATTTTCCAGTAGCTTACGTGGTTTGCAATTTAGAACAATATGAAGGACTCGACGAATTAACAACCTATCGTGATCTCAAGCTAGAAGAGACTGCTGAGATTCCACTTCGCTTAACTGACATAAAACATTCTGAATGGCCAGAGATGATTGATGAGGGAAACTTTATGGCAGGCGGATTGAATCTAAACAGTTCTGTTCACGCTCGCCCAAAAAAACCAAAAGCATGACTTCCCCACAAACAACTTTTGCATACTGTCTCAACCGAGAATTGGCGGTCTAACTATTGATTATACGGAAAATTTCCGTATAACACTCCTAAAAGTAATGATATGGGTCAACTTTCGGCATCTCACCCCATTTAGGCGCGATCGCCAGAACTTTTCCGTATATCACACCCAAAAGCGTGTTAGCCAGATTAGCCTACTGCTAGTGGAGCGGTAGGAGCCACATTAGGGAACGCACCCTACAAGATCGGCGATCACACTGATTAGCTTTCGTCGGTCGGAGTGCATTGGGGTTGTTATGCCGTGTCACCAACAGATATGATGCGCCAATCACCTTATGGAATAAACAACCGACCAGCCCCCATATAGTCTTGGATATCGATCACAATTTCTACAAGCCTTTCAACGCAGCGTTCTCGATAGTCAGATTCATTGACCCTATCCGGATCGCCAATCGTAATGATCGGAAATGAAGTCGGTTGATTTTCTTCACGCATTACTTGTTCCAACGAGTCTTCACCCTTCGCATTCCGGTTTGCCGTAAGTAATAGCATCCCGTTGGTTTGGGCAAATCTCCAAACTACTCGATCATTGCTGTCTGCGGGTAAGCCAACGTCTTCAAATGTCCTCAACCGAATTAGAGCGAGATCTAATAACCCGCTAACAACAAGACTTCCAGAGATCAGAATTGCCTGCCGATTCAAGTTGTAATCAGCCAGAACAATCATTGCTTCTTCGCTTCCCGCTTTGCTCTCCGTTCCTGAAGTTTAGCTCTAACCGCTTCATAGCCTGGACGAGGAGGAGTAGCAGCGATCCGAGCAAAACGTTCGCGATTCCTCTCTTCCCAAAATTGTTTAGTTTCTGCGGCAGTCTTTAAAATCTCCTGATACTCTGCTTCCACTTCTGTTCGATGTGTTTCAATGTAGGAAAGGGCAGCATGAATCTGAGCATCTGTAAAATTGAAGGCATCACGAATAAACTTGGGTGGATACTGAGCTTTGAGATAATCCATTACGTCATACAGAGTAATACGAGTATCCGCAATTGTAAGCCCTCGCTCTGTGCGGATTATAGCTGTTTGTCCATTCGATGCCAGTGCCATAGCAGTCTTAGCTTTTAATCATTTAATTCCATAGTAGCGCACAAAAAAAGCAAGGGGAGCCAACGCCCCCCAACGACTGATTCACAAAATCCTTAATCCTCAACCCAGACCTTCAAAATGTATTTCAGCCTCGTTCCTGCATCTAGCCAGTAGTGAACTCCAACATCTGGCAGTTCAGTATCATTTGTGTGAGCGTCACCCCGTCCTATGCCATCATCAAAGGGAGTAATACGGTGTTTGGAAACCTCTTTGTGGAATTCCACCCGTGTTATTCTTGCTCCGGTGCAAGGAAATTTATCGTCTCCTCACTTACCAAGAAATCCACTTTCATCAACGAAACCGATAACTTTTGCTTGCTTAAACTTGTCTAAAAATACATAACTTTAACGGGCGTATCGTTTCAGCATAACGTTCGAGTTCAGGGGCGCTGCGCAGCTTTATCGCGCAGCGGACCCTGGAACGAAGTGTTATGTTTCAAGTTTATCGAAGGCACTGATTAACCAATCGATCTTCTGATCTTTTCTATATGGACTGGGATAGCGGTACCAAGGGTAGTCCAACTGTAGCCCCTGCACCCCAGGGATTTCGGATAAGAATGCAATAGCAGCATTTCGAAGTACTTCAGTAGAACCCCATGCTGCAACTATGCGAGAACTTCCCGCACAATCACGTTGAAGCCCGCCGAGCCGCTTGGGATGGATAATGCTATGGGGACTGGAGGGGTCACGCTTCTGAGCATCCTCAAAATCCACTGAAAAGCTGCCGCTGTTTCCGTTTCTGAGATCTGATAGGTTGAGAACCCTGACGTGCTTCCACCTCTTTAGCAACATCAGGCGCATCAGTTGGTACTGCGCGTTATCTGGCCTGGCTGGAATCAGTTCCCTCGACCATCCGCCATCAAGTACATCGCTCACTGAGTAGCATTTTGGAATGTAACTTATATCGAGTGGCCTAGAAGAACCCGGATTCATCATTATCACTACCGCGTCCGGCACCCCTGTGGCTTCAGAATCTCCGGCATTGGCGATAATTTCCAAAACGCTTCGGCACGGAAACACTTTTCCGGCGATTTCTACGTCATAGAAATGCCCTCGCACCGAGAAGGAGCGCTTCAATTCATCTGCGTAAACAAATTCCACTTAGGCTAGCGCTCCGAATGAAACATAACGGCTTAATTGAGCAGCAAGAGATTCCGTTCAACTAAGCGTAAACTACTCTAATATTGTCCGCTCCAATGATGTGTTATGCGCCGATCGCTTATCAATTATTTATCTTTGCGATCGATATGATGTAGCCTGTGTTAGCGTTAGCGTAACGCACGGATTTTGAACATTAGATAAGGTGCGTTACATTTCATTAACGCACCCTACAAGATCGGTGATCGCACTAAATCCGTTGAGTAACGCACAGAAAACGGGTTTCTCGGAGAAACCCGTTTTCTACTCATGCAAAAGCAATTTTGTAGGGTGCGTTAGGCGGTGATAACCTTGGAATGAAAAACCCAAATTAGTAATCCGCCGTAACGCACCAGTTAAGTATTATCAAAGTTCTCATCAACCAGAAGCTTAATCATGCTTGCCGCGCTGCTTTACGCGCAAGAAAGCGATCCCGCAATCCCTGGGGGTCAAATCTCCCTTGATTGATTACCCGAATCTCCTGTGCTTGCTGTTGTCGCTGTTGCAAGTAGGATTCTACTTCCGATTGGTGCTTGAGGTAAAAAGCGATCGTGGCGTAAACGTCAGCTAGGTTTAGTGATGGGTAACGATTAACGATTTCCGCTGCTGTCGCACCCTGATGAAATAAGGTCATAAGCATTTTCGTCGCCGTGCCTAGAATTTTATTGTCTAGTACAGCATCGCTACTATAGCATGATCGATTTAACTTGACTAGGAATGGATAAAGGCAAATAATCAATTAATCGATCGAGATCAAGACTCAATGTCTGATAACTTGTTATTGGTGGGGTAGGGAATCACCTAAGTCACCCTGTTGAACTATTGATTGTCACTAAAAATGTTTAAGCGATCGCTTTTCTTGCCCCTGTTAATTTTATCCCTTAGTTGTACGCTGCTTTTTAGTGCTTGTCGTCAACAAACAGCTAATAATCCCCCAGCAACGACCAATAATAATTCAGAAACTTTAAAACTTTTATATTGGCAAGCACCGACGATTTTAAATCCCCATCTCTCCACGGGATTCAAAGACTCAGAAGCGAGTCGCATTACCTTAGAACCTTTGGCTAGTTTCGATGAAAAAGGGGAATTAGTTCCTTTTTTAGCGGCAGAAATTCCTACTATTGAAAATGGGGGAGTTGCCCCGGATGGTAAATCGGTGACATGGAAGCTAAAAAAAGATATTAAATGGTCAGATGGTACTCCTTTTACTGCCAAAGATGTCATCGCTACCTATAATTTTATTACCAATCCGAAAACTGGTTCTACTAGCGCTGGCAATTATGAAATAGTTAAAAGTGTGGAAGCGATCGATCCCCATACGGTTAAAATAACTTTTAAACAAGTTAATCCCGCTTGGTCATTAGTTTTTGTGGGAACAGAAGGGATGATTTTACCAGCACATCTCTATGAAAAGTATAGCAATGAAACGGCACGCCAGGCCCCTGCTAATTTATTACCGGTGGGAACGGGTCCCTATAAAGTGGTAGAATTTAAACCGGGAGATACGGCAGTTTATGAACCAAATTCTTTCTTTCGAGAAGCGGATAAATTGGGTTTTCAAAGAATAGAATTAAAAGGAGGAGGTGATGCCACTTCTGCGGCACGAGCGGTTTTACAGACACAGGAGGCAGATTATGCCTATAATTTGCAAGTAGAGGCCAAGGTTTTAAGTGATTTAGAAAAAGCGGGTCGGGGTCAGTTAATATCTAGTTTCGGTTCTTTGATTGAACGAGTTTTATTTAATTTGAGCGATCCTAATCAAGCTACTCCCGAAGGTGAGAGGTCTAGTATTAAGTTTCCCCATCCTTTTTTGAGTGATGTAAAAGTAAGAGAAGCTTTATCTTTAGCCGTTGATAGAGATACTATTGCCACGCAACTTTATGGTATTACTGGGAAAACAACTCCTAATTTTATCGTGATGCCATCGGAATATAATTCTCCCAATACTCGCTATGAATTTAATCTAGAAAAGGCTAAGAAATTACTAGATGATGCGGGATGGAAAGATAGTAATGGTGATGGCACTAGGGATAAAAATGGGGTAGAAATGAAATTAGTTTTTCAAACCACTGTCAATCCTCTCCGTCAGAAAACCCAAGAAATTATCAAACAAAGTTTACAAGCGATCGGGATAGGAGTAGAATTAAAAACTGTTGATGCCAGTATTTTCTTTTCTAGCGATCCTGCTAACGATGACACGGTAGAAAAGTTTTATGCTGACCTACAAATGTACACTACCGGTAATAATAGTCCCGATCCGAAAGCCTATTTTAAAACCTTTACCTGTAGCGAAATTCCCCAAAAAGCTGATGGTTGGGCCGGGGATAATTATGCTCGTTATTGTAATCCTGAATATGATAAATTATGGCAAGCTTTTAGTCAAGAATTAAACCCAGAAAAACGTCGAGAAATAGTGATTAAAATGAATGATATGTTAATCAATGATTTTGTGATTATTCCCCTAGTTCATCGTGCCGATGTGGTGGCAATTAGCAATAGTTTGTCGGGGTTTAAATTAACTCCCTGGGATAGAAATACTTGGAACATCAAGGACTGGAAGCGTAGTAAATAAATGCTCAAATATTTTCTGATAAGATTATTATTTTCGATTCCCACTCTTTTAGCTATTAGTATGGTGGTTTTTGGCATTTTGGCCCTAGCGCCGGGGGATCCGATGGGGGAATTTGCCGCTAATCCAGCTATCACCGAAGCGGTGCGAGAAAATATTCGCAAAAGTCTCGGATTAGATCAACCGCTTCCCGTGCGTTATGTCAAGTGGTTGTTAGCATTTCTTCAAGGAGATATGGGCTATTCTTTCACCAGTCGCAGCCCGGTTTTTACCCTCATTTGGCAGCGTTTACCCACAACTCTCTGGATTGTCGGTATTGCCTATATTTTCGGGGTTTTAATTGCTTTTCCTTTGGGCGTAATTTCAGCAGTCAAGCGCTATTCTTGGTTAGACAAAATCATCTCTACTTTTTCCCTGCTTGGCTTTTCTTTACCCACCTTTGTGACGGGATTATTATTAATAATTATCTTTAGTGTGCAGTTAAACTGGCTACCATCTTTTTATAACAGTACCCTAGAAATTAGCGATTTTAATAGTTTGATCGAGCAGGTTAAACAGTCAATTATGCCCGTAACTGTATTAAGCTTATATCAAGGGGCGATGTTGATGCGTTTTGTGCGTTCTTCCGTAACTGAAGAAATTCACCAAGAGTACGTTAAAACTGCCTTAGCCAAGGGACTAACTAATTTTTCTGTCCTAACTAAGCATATAGTGCGTAATGCTTTAATCCCCGTTGTCACCCTGATTGCTCTTGATATTCCCTCAATTTTTACTGGAGCTTTAGTCACAGAACAAGTGTTTCGTGTGCCGGGTATCGGTGCTTTATTAATTGATTCTATTTCCCGCAGTGATACCCCCGTAGTGATGGCGATTACCTTTATCTATGGGATTTTAATTGTTATCTTTAACTTAATTGCCGATTTAACCTATAGTTGGCTCGATCCGCGAGTCAGATATTAACTATGAACATTACAGAATCCTTACACACGACGATTTTAGTCACCGATCTAGAAAAAGCCGTTAACTTTTAGGAAAATGTTCTAGGATTGGCTAGAATCGATCGCCCTTTGCAATACGATGGGGTTTGGTATCAAGTGGGAGATTATCAAATTCATTTAATTGTCGATACCAATTACCAAAACTACCGTCCCAATCCCGAAAAATGGGGACGCAATCCTCATATTGCCTTCGCTATTGATGACGTGGCAACCATGGTTAACTATCTAGAAAGTCAAGGTTATACAATTCAAATGAGTGCCTCAGGCAGAAAGGCATTATTTGTCAGTGATCCCGATGGTAATATCCTAGAAATGAGCCAAATTTAGCCTGAAAAATTCCCCGATATGTTAGACCAATTACAGACTCAACTCTATCACCTTGAACAATACGCCGATCGCTTAGTGACTTCCCAACTAACTCACCTTAGTTTTGTCAGTATTGCCGTGATTTTTCTAGCCGGTTTACTCACCAGTCTTACCCCCTGTATGCTGTCGATGTTGCCGATTACCGTCGCTTATATCGGGGGTTACGAAAATCAAGGCCGTTTAGCGGCTTTTTGGCAGTCCACATGGTTTTCCCTGGGATTAGCCACCACCTTAGCGGGATTGGGACTAATTGCCGCTACTTTAGGAAAAGTCTATGGACAGGTGGGGATCGGTTTACCAATTATCGTCAGTGCGATCGCTATTTTTATGGGGTTAAACCTCTTGGAATTATTACCCCTGCGCTTCCCCTCCCTTGGCGCTACCGATTGGATTACCGGCGATTTTCCCCCGATTTTGCGGTCCTATCTTCTCGGTTTAACATTTGGTCTAATTGCCTCTCCGTGTAGTACGCCAGTTCTGGCAACTCTATTGGCATGGGTGGCAAATACGGGGGATTTAAGCTTAGGAGGGGGATTATTGTTATCCTACACTGCTGGCTATGTTTTACCCTTAATTATCGTCGGTTCTTTTACTGCCTCGCTGAAAAGCTTTCTTTCCCTGCGTCAATGGTCCGGGTGGATTAATCCTGTCAGTGGGGTTTTATTAATCGGTTTTGGAGTTTTTTCTTTATTATCCCGTCTGCTGTGATGGTGGAGAGTTACAATGGATAATTGGCTAAAATTGCCAAACTTTTAACTTTGACTCTCCCCCGCTAACCGCTCGCGCGGTTTAGCGGGGGATTCTTGGTTCATCTGCTTTTAACTAGATCGACCGGGTTTAACCCGGTCGATCCCTAGGGTTGATTCATTTAAATTAAGTACAGCTGATTTTGAGTCAATAAATTTGAATGAAAATTCTCAAGTTTATCTTTTTCTAATCAAAAGAGTTAGTCACAATAACTAATCTTTAGTCCTCTGCCAATATTTATTATG
>NZ_JAPZSZ010000331.1:0-2664 GCF_027532095.1 Microcystis sp. LE19-195.1E | reverse complement strand
CCAAGCTTTTCTGGTCGGAACCCCCTAAGCCGAGTTTTCAAGGTGCTGCGCCGTCCACTTGGTTTTCGAGACTGGCCTTTTAATTCTAACGTAAAGCCAACCTAGAACGGCGGGGTTTCAGACCCAAAATTTCCGATGAGGTTAATGCGTCCCCGCTCATAACGACGACGAACCACATCTTCAGGAATATTATGACCGCCACTGGCTACCCTTCTGTGAACTCTCTCTAAAGCTAATTCTGGACTTTGTAGCCAAAAATAAATAAGATTGAGCCTATAGCCAGAACTGCGACAGTCTCTCAAAAAACGGGCAAAATGTCGGGCTGCCAGGGTGCTTTCAAAGGCAAAATCTATTCCTTGGCACTTCAGTGTTACCAGCCTTTCTAACATCAACCGTCCTGCTTGGATAGCAACCGACTCAGGATTAAAAGGTGAGAGTCCGGCGGCAATTTCATCGGCGTTAACGTACTCGATAACGCCTAAAAAGTTGGGTAAAAGTTTTTTAGCGACGGTGGTTTTCCCGGAACCATTGGGGCCACCAATTAGATAAACATCAGACATGAGGGAAAAGCTCGTCCTCCAGATTATTTTGAGATAACCTCGAACTAAGTACCAGTGGTACCAGTTTACCAGAAGTGGCTACTCTCCTAGATGATGGTAATCTGAGAACATTTGGCGATGACGGTTGCCAAGAGGTTTTCACTAATCTCGATCGAATTCGTTACCCTGAAAAATCCTGTATTTTTTAACAATTCAGACTAAATCTTTCAAGGAGGAGTTTACAAATTTCCTTGGCATAAGTTGATATTTGAGAGACGAAAATATAGAAGCAGCTGATTATTTACTAACCTACTTTTTTTAATTTTTAACGGGTTAGGGCTGGGATATACTGAGATTGTTGCTTATAGATCACTACTATGGGACGTTTAGCGCTGATCAGCGTCACTGACAAAACCGGAATAGTTGACTTTGCCCGTCAGCTAACAGAAGAATTTGATTTTGAAATTATTAGCAGTGGAGGAACCGCCAAAACGCTCCAATCGGCGGGAATTCCCGTGATTAAAGTGGGAGAATATACAGGATCTCCTGAAATCTTGGGCGGAAGGGTGAAAACTCTCCATCCTCGCATCCATGGCGGTATTTTGGCTAGACGGGATTGGGAGTCAGATTTAGCGGAAATGGAGGCTAATCAAATTCGTCCTTTTGATTTGGTGGTGGTTAATCTCTATCCCTTTGAACAGACGATCGCCAATCCTGAGGTCACCACCGCTCAGGCGATCGAACAAATCGATATTGGTGGTCCGGCGATGTTACGCGCCTCAGCTAAAAATTTCGCCCATTTGACTGTCATCAGTAACCCGAAGTATTACGAGCAGTATTTAAGCCAATTACGGCAAAATAACGGCGAAATCTCCCTGGAATTCCGTCAAAAAATGGCGGGGGAAACCTTCGCTTTAACCAATGCCTACGATGGTGCGATCGCTGCCTATTTCGCCAGCTTAAACGGGGAAACGACTCGCTTTAATTTGGCGGGAAATGCCCTGCAAACCCTGCGTTACGGCGAAAATCCCCACCAAAGTGCCACTTGGTACGGCAGCGGTACAATGGCTCAAGGTTGGGGAAAAGCGACCTTATTACAGGGAAAAGAACTAAGTTATAACAATTTAGTCGATTTAGAAGCAGCCCGCCGTTTAATCGCCGAATTCGGCAGGGAAGAACCGGCCGCCGCTATCTTGAAACACACTAATCCCTGTGGGGTGGCGATCGGTGGTAGTTTAGTGGAAGCTTATACTAAAGCTTTTAACGCCGATGCTATCTCGGCTTTTGGGGGTATTGTTGCCCTAAATCAAGCCATAGATGAAGCAACCGCTAAAGAATTAACGAAAACCTTCCTAGAATGCGTGGTTGCCCCCGATTGTAGCCCTGAAGCCCGGGATATCCTCGCTAAAAAGTCAAAAGTGCGGATTTTATTGCTGCCGGATTTAAGCACGGGAGAAAAACAAACAGTAAAAGTTATCGCTGGCGGTTTTCTAGTACAAGCGGCCGATGACGTGGTAGAAACCCCGGAGGAGTGGCGCGTGGTGACAGAAAAACAACCCACTGCCGCACAATTAGCGGAATTACTGTTTGCTTGGAAAGTATCTAAGCACGTTAAATCTAATGCTATTGTGGTGACGAAAAATAAAACTACTTTAGGCGTTGGTGCAGGGCAAATGAATCGCGTTGGTTCGACGAAAATTGCCCTTGAACAAGCAGGGGAAGCGGCCAAAGGTGGCTATTTGGCTAGTGATGGCTTTTTCCCCTTTGATGATTCTATTCGCACGGCGGCCCAGTTTGGTATCGAGGCAATTGTTCAACCCGGAGGTTCTTTAAAAGATCAGGATTCGATTAATGCCGCTAATGAGTTAGGTTTAATTATGGTCTTAACAGGCATTCGTCATTTCTTGCATTAATACAAGGTTAGGGTGTGTTATTGCTTAAATTAACGCACCCCAACCAGTTATTAATTATCGGTTAATTTCTCTAGAACTCTTGCAAATTAATTATATGTTATAATGATGGGTTAACTAATTTTCCCCAAAAAATTAGTTAATCAGTACATTTGTCCTGAATGAAAACTTGAAGTTTAACTTTTAACTCAAAACTCTTTAGAGCTGCTTTAATT
>NZ_JAPZSZ010000121.1:0-27507 GCF_027532095.1 Microcystis sp. LE19-195.1E | reverse complement strand
CAGCACTTTTTCTCGGTCAATGATTAGGATAAGTTATAACTTAAAAATTAATCAACAACTAAAGCTTATGCTTGTAGCTAAGTGAAATCATTGATTAAGAGACCTGTACTTTTCAATGACTTTTTCAGCAAGCCCTAATTACTTGCACAGTGCTAGACTAAAACAAAATTAGTGCAAATTTTATCACGTTAGATAGGTATGAAAGCAACACAAGAAACCAAAAAACTTTACGACGAAAGCGCAGGAGACTGGAAACGAGTAGAACCGATTTTGCTTTCTGATTACTCCGCGCGTCCGTTTGTCATTGATTTATGTGAACCGATTGTCAACAAGAATATATTAGATCTAGGCTGTGGGGAAGGTTATGTAGGAAGAGAGTTAATTAACCGAGGCGCTCAATATGTTCATGGGATTGATATTTCATCGCAAATGATCGAGCAGGCCTTGATTCAAAAAAACGAGTATCAGATTACTAATGCTTCTTATGAAACTGGTGATATTCGTGATTTTGCGGTAACTGAGTCCGAACAATACGATTTAGCTCTGGCTATGTTTCTGTTCAACTACTTAAATGTTTCAGAAACTATTAGCACGATGCAGAAAGCCTACCAACTTTTGAAATTCTGTGGATATTTCCTGTTCGCCGTCCCCCATCCCTCTTTACCTTTTCTGAAAAAAGATAAGTTTCCCTTTTATTTTAAACCGAAAGCTGGCTATTTTTCCGGACGCAATCAATTATTCCCCGGTGAGATTTGGCGCAGAGATAGAAAAGCCGTCGCCGTGCAATGTGTTCATAAAACTATGGAAGATTACTTCACATCTCTTCGTTTAGCAGCCTTCACAAAAATGCCAGAAGTTTATGAACTAAAAATTAATCAGGAACATTTAGAACTAGACCCAGAATTTTTTACTCCGCTCATTGACCTTCCCCTTCACGTTGCTTTCAAAATTCAAAAATGATTATACCGATTTCTGATCCTAATATTTCATTACTGACTTGGAAAAAATTGCCTGATCCTTCTCAACTATTTTTTCATTTACCAGAATCATTAGTCTCATATTTACTAAAAAGAAGCAATCACAAATGGCTTGAAAAACCCAACGAAATAGGACAGGAAACAGTCAATAAAAATCTTGATTTTTTCCTACCATTTCTTGAGAAATTGCTCCAGGAACCAGGAATAATTATTTTCCGATTAGAACCGGAATTAACAGAAACGGAAATGCGGTTAATTTATGCTTTTATTTCTCGTATTTTTGGACTGCTAAACCACCGCTATGGCTATTTTTTTGATGTAATCGATCGAGGAATGGATTACACTAAAGAAGCTATACCCGTTTCGATGACGAATGCAGAAACTGGCTATCATACCGATAGTACAGCCAAAAACTACTTCCCTGATATTGTTGGCTTACTGTGTCTTGCTGCCGCGGATGAGGGAGGAGATTCCCTGGTAGTAAACGCCGCCAATTTGTATCAATATTTCTGGCAAAACCATACAGACCTAGTTCCCTATCTTTACGAACCTTTGGCGCGCGATGTTATTACACCTGGAGAGATTAATTCTCAAGAAGCTATTCAAAAGAATAATTTCCCCTTATTCTCAGCCGATTCTCAGGGTCTGGTTTTTCGTTATATGCGGTACTGGATTGAAGTCGCTTACTCCAAACTGGAAATAGCGCAACCGGAAGCTATCACAAAAACACTCGACATCATCGACGACTTTTTTTCAAAACCAGAAAATACAGTCCGCTTCAAAATGAAAAAAGGTGATGTATTTTACGTTAATAATCGCTTTTTATGCCACAATAGAACCGCTTTTAAAAATTCAGGAAAACCCCGACAGATGGTCCGTAGTTGGATTAACCTTTAAACAAAATACGTCCAAGGGAGAAAGTGAACTGGTCAAGGTACAGAGTACAATGACCTCAACTTCCTTGTCACTCCTTCAGGGGTTCAAACTCACCCTAAAAAACCTTCGGTCGGCCTAAAGTAGTGATATAGATAACTGCTTCATCGGAGGGAATTCCTAACACTTCATTAACTTGATCATCGAAAAAACCACCGATACCACTAACCCCTAACCCCAGATGAATAGCCGCTAAATTTAATCTCTGTCCCAAATGACCCGCATCTGCATGAAGATAACGATAGACTCGATCGCCATATTTAGCCACTGCTTTTGACAGATCCGCCGTATGAAAAACCACAGCGGCCGCATCTCGTCCCAAATCCTGACCTAAACAGAGATAATGTAACTCTTGCCGGAAATTTTTAAAGCGAATTTGCCGCAATTCTTGGGCTTTGGGAGCATAATAATAACAGCCTTCCTCTAATCCGGTTACTGCCGAAACAGCGATAAAAGTTTCCAATAAATCCAGAGCAAAATAATCGGGATTGGGATCGAGATTTTGGCCGGCATAATCTTGGGGTTGATAGGTGAAATGCAGCAGCGCTCGCAATTCGTCTAAACTGAGACTAGCACCACTATAAGCGCGGGTAGATCTGCGTTTAAGAATCGTACTTTCCAGATCGATTAAATCTTCCCCCCAATTGACGGGACGGGATGTCACGGAAACTTTTAGACAAAAAGGAAAATTATATTTATCTTCCCAATTAGAGGGGGTAACAGTTGCTTCTATCTTCTCATCTGTAGCTATGATAGTGGCTCGGTGTAGGGAGTTTAATAATTCTCCCTCGGGAATTTCGGGATAAAGAGTCGTGGTTGCCGAAGGGAGTGCCGTGGTACTAGGGGGGAGATTTTGCCGGATATTGAGCAGATCTGCCAAAGGAATCACCGTCATGACACTTTCTTTCTCGGAATCGAGATAAAGCAATTCATTCATCTGGATATCGTTAAAACCACCGATTAAATGGGCGCGATAGTCATTAATCGAGGCTGATAGCTCAATATTGCCCAATAAATGCCCTGTATCGAGGAAAATACGCCGATAAGCTCGATCTTCGTAGCGCCAAGCGGACCGATAAAAAATGGCACTGGTAACTACAGCGATATCGGTATTTTCTAAAACAGGATTCCAGAAACAAGCAGATTGTAGGTTGGTCCAGACATCACTTTCCCAGAATAAAAGCAGCGAGTGACTTTGACCTTGGTAACTGTAGAGACCGGCGGGTAAAAATTCCGTGCCACGGGAGATCAGATAGACCTCGGCGGGGTATAATCCACCAGCAGAGGGTGCGGAACGTAGGTACAAGGGACTCCCCATAGTGGCGATTTTGGCAGTTAACCCATAGCTACAGCCCAAAATTCGCGATATACGTCGCCAAAAGTCTCCTTTTTGGGGAACCATTTGACGGGAGAGGTAGGGTTTGAGATCGAACGTCTGACCGATTTTGTATTCTTTGAAGGGATGGGGTTGTTGACTCCAATCAAGACCTTTACTTTTTGAGGCGATCGTCTGGGGGTCGTATTTGGTACGCTCGTGGTAGTATTGGGCGATCGAGATTGGCTGATCTGGCATGATAAAGATAGGCTGTCTAAGCTTTACTTTTTAGTTTGACATACTCCCACCGCTATTTAGAAAACGGGTTTCTTTCAGAAACCCGTTTTCTAAAATAAAATTATGACTACACCTAGCTTCACCATTCCCCAATCTGACCCTCCCCTTTCCCCCCGGCAATCCTTGCCGACGATGTACGATTTACCTAGTGACAATCCACTTGAACCCGGTTTGCCTGACGAATTTCACCTATTACAACCTCAGTTATTACTACTGACTTTCCAGCCTCCCAACTGGGAACCAGATCTAGTTTTTAGCGCTGCTGACCTCAACCTTTACTACAATGTCAGACACCCTCAATGGTACAAGCGTCCCGATTGGTTTGGGGTGGTCGGTGTTCCTCGTCTCTACGATGGCCATGACCTGCGCTTAAGCTATGTGATTTGGCAGGAAGGGGTTTCTCCGACGATTGTGGTGGAATTATTGTCTCCAGGTACGGAAAATCAAGATTTAGGCGAAGAACTACGCCAACCAGGGGAACCGCCAACTAAGTGGACAGTTTATGAACAGATTCTGCGGATTCCCTACTATGTGGTTTTCAGTCGCTATACTAACCAACTTCAAGCGTTTGAACTGGTAGGCGGTCGTTACCAACCCGTAGCTTTAGTGGAGGGACGCTTACCGATTCCTCAACTGGAATTGAGCTTGGGTTTGTGGCAAGGTTCCTATCGGGGGATTGAGCGGCTATGGTTGCGCTGGTTGACGCTGGAAGGAGAGTTAATTCCCCTGGCCGATGAGGAGTTAATTGCGGCGAAACAAGAGGCTTCTGCGGCTAAACAAGAGGCTTCTGCGGCTAAACAACGAGCAGAACAACTAGCGGCACGATTGCGGGAATTAGGGATAGATACTGAAAGCTGAAGGCTCGAAAACCCCTCAAAAAAGAGAGAGGAAACCCGCGCCTTCTCTGGAGGTGGGACATTATTTTCTCGCTTTGCGGACAGTAAGTAGTCGTGCAAAATTAATTTCCTAGTCGAGACGGGAGACTCCGAGACTCCGAGACTCCGAGACTCCGAGACTCCGAGACTCCGAGACTCCGAGACTCCGAGACTCCGAGACGGGATACAGCTATTAGGGATCGGATTTGAGTTTTCAGTTCTCTGTTTGCTCACATCAGCAGAAGTCTGACGGAGTAGTGGCTTAGATGTGTAATTAATTGTGCTTAGATACTTACCCCCTAGTAGCATTAAACCCCCTAGTGTGATACAACCAAGAACACTCGTAGGTTCGGGGATACCCACAGCAGAAGAAGCGACGGTCAACAAATGCCGAGAGATTTTTTGAGATTATTCATACATTGAATAATTTGCTCTACGAATAAAGTTAAGTAGTCGTGCAAAATTAATTTCCTAGTGAAGATAGGCAAGAGGCAAGAGGCAAGAGGCAAGAGGTGGTTAGATATGTGTAATTAATTTTGCTTAGGTACTTATGTGTAGATTTTAGAAGCAATTTGATTGAAGTCAACATAAAACTAGAGGATTTTACTCTATCATTAACTTATTTTAATTTTCGATGTACCTAGGATTTGCTGAATAAATCTAACAACCTTGTTGGATAAGGTTTTTAGACTTTTTTGACCTCAAAAAGTGCCGACCATTGGAGTGATTGGGGGGAAAATTCCGGGACTTTTTCCCTGAAAATTAGGTAATTGACCACCTGAAAATCGGTAAAACCCCACACCCCACACCCCACACCCCACACCCTACCCCCACGAAAAATTTTTTGCCGCAAACCCTACCTACACCCTACTAGACTACTGGTCTGTCAAAGTTGGAAATTGATGGATACAATTTAGTTAATTTGATCCGAGCATCGACCGTAATAAAATCTATGGAAATTATCGCTGTTTTACTGGGAGTTTTCGGTTTAGGGACGGGTGCGGGTTTATTGGTCATCCGTAACTATTACCACATCTGTCAACCGAGCGAAGTCTTAATTTTTGCCGGCAGTCGTCGTCCCACGGCCACGGGCAAAACCATCGGTTATCGTTTGGTAAAAGGGGGCAGCAGTATTCGTTTACCTATGCTAGAACAAGTGTATCGAATGGACTTGACCAACATGATCATCGATCTCAGGGTGGTTAATGCCTATTCTAAGGGCGGTGTGCCTTTGATCGTCACCGGGGTGGCGAATATTAAAATTGCCGGGGAGGAACCGATTATTCATAATGCGATCGAGCGTTTATTGGGCAAGAAACGCAAGGAAATTGAACAATTGGCTAAAGAAACCCTAGAGGGGAATTTGCGCGGTGTCTTGGCCAATTTAACCCCAGAACAAGCGAACTCCGATCAGATCGCTTTTGCCAAAAGTCTCTTGGAAGAAGCGGAACAGGATCTGGAAAAATTGGGTTTAGTTTTGGATAGTTTGCAGATACAGAATATCTCCGATGAGGTGCGTTATCTCGATTCGATCGGACGGAAGCAAAAAGCCGAATTACAGAGAGATGCCCGGATAGCAGAAGCAAAAGCCCGAAAAATATCGATTATCAAGGATTCCGAGAATCTACGCCTAACCGCTTTGCGTCGTATCCAAAAAGATTTAGAGATAGCCAAAGCTGACGCAGAAAAACGGGTGCGCGACACTCAAACTAAGCGCGGCGCCATGATTGCCGAGGTAGAATCGGTGGTTATGTCGGATTTAGCTAAAGTACAGGCCGAAGTGGCGGTACAAAACGCCCGAATTAAGCAGGTGAAACAGCAATTACAAGCAGATGTGATCGCCCCTGCGGCCGCGGAATGTCAACAAGCGATCGCAAAAGCCCGGGGGGAAGCGGCCAAAATTATCGAACAGGGGAAAGCGCAAGCGGAAGGAACCAAAAAACTGGCGGCATCTTGGCAAGGAGCGGGAAATAACGCTAAAAACATCTTTTTATACCAAAAATTGGAGTTATTGCTGAAATTAATGGTCGCTAGTGTCCCAGAAGTGCAGGTGCAAACGGTGACGGTAGTGGACGGAGGTGATGGTAATCTTGTCCCGAAAATGACTGCCTTTGCCGAACAATTGCGTCAAGCTACCGGGGTGGATCTGGTACAAATGGCTAATCGCCTAGCACAAACCGAGCCATCTGTCAAGGGAAAAGACACAAATTTTGATTTTAAACAATTGCCCTCTTGAATCAGTGATCAGGAGTCAGGAGTCAGGAGACAGGAGATAGGAGATAGGAGATAGGAGACAGGAGACAGGAGACAGGAGACAGGAGACAGGAGACAGGAGACAGGAGACAGGAGATTATTTTTATTTATTCTCCCCACACCCCACACCCCACACCCCACACCCCACACCCCACACCCCACACACCATCACCCCATCACCCCATCACCCCATCACCCCATCACCCCACACCCCACACCCCACACCCCACACCCCACACCCCACACACCTTTAGCTAATAGCTGCAAACCAGAGACTGTCCACTAGAATGTTAATCAAGTTTGGAGACCACCGCCATGGATGACTTAATTAATGCTCCCTCCCCTTCTCCCCAAGACATAGAAATGACGCGGACTCCC
Source organism: Microcystis sp. LE19-195.1E (assembly GCF_027532095.1). Taxonomy (NCBI): domain Bacteria; kingdom Bacillati; phylum Cyanobacteriota; class Cyanophyceae; order Chroococcales; family Microcystaceae; genus Microcystis; species Microcystis sp. LE19-195.1E. The sequence continues at coordinate 20,479 of NZ_JAPZSZ010000121.1, read as the reverse complement.
CCCTGGGGAACGGTGACGGTATTGGAGGAAGGTCCGCGGTATCGCATCAATCGCATTGTCATTAAACCCGGCCATCAGATGAGTACCCAAATGCACTACCATCGCAGTGAACACTGGATTGTCGTCTCCGGTACAGCGCGGGTAATTTGTGATGAAAAAGAAACTCTCCTCAAACAAAAAGAATCCACATACGTTCCCATGAATACCCGTCATCGGGTGGAAAACCCCGGTTCTATTCCTCTGGTGATGATCGAGGTGCAAAATGGCGAATATTTAGGAGATGATGATATTCACCGTTTTGATGATCGAGAATAGGACAGTTTTCTCCCGTATATACTGTAGTTATTTGCCAAAATCTCGATCGTGGATGAAAAAATTATCCTAGTTACAGGGGCTGCCCGTTCTGGGAAAAGTGAATGGGCCGAATATTTAGCCAAAATCAGCCAAAAACCCGTTATTTATATCGCCACCTCCTCGGTGGATGAAAAAGATCAAGAATGGTGCGATCGCATTGAAAGACACCGGCAGCGACGTTCCCCCCAATGGCAAACCCAAGAAATTCCCCGACAATTAAGCGAAACTATTGATAATAGCCCATTTTCTCACTGTTTATTGATCGATTCCCTCGGTACTTGGGTAGCCAATTGTTTAGAAATGTCGGCAGCTGAATGGTTAGAAATTAGCGATCGATTCTTGTATTCCCTCAAAAACGCGGCGGTTGATGTTATTCTGGTAGCGGAAGAAACCGGTTGGGGTGTGGTTCCCGCTTATCCCCTCGGTCGTCTGTTTCGCGATCGTTTAGGCGATCTCTGTCGTAGAATTGGCACAATAGCAGACGCGGTTTATCTAGTTACCGGCGGCCATGCTCTTAATTTAAGTCAATTGGGTCAGTCTTTGTCGATAATTGGGCAATAGAGAAGATGAGCAACGATTATCAGCGTCAAGTGATTGATTTTTATGCCCTTCGTCACGATTACGATAACGATTTTACGCAAGCTCGCGCCCTTAAATTAGTAAATTATCTCTATTTACAAAAAAGCCAATCTGTGCTAGACGTGGCAACGGGAACGGGATTTATAGCGGTCGCAATTGCCCCAAAAGTGAAAAGTGTCATCGGGGTTGATTTCACGCCGGAAATGATTGCCAGAGCCGAAAAAAAGCTAGAAGCATTAAATATCGAGAATATTGACCTAATTAACGCCGATATAGCTGCCATTGACTTTGCCGAGTCTAGTTTCGATCTGATTACCTGTTCTCTGGCGATCGCACTTTTCCCCGATATCCCGCAAGTGCTGGCAAAATGGTATCAATGGTTAAAAAAAGGCGGTTCGGTCGCTTTTTCCTGTAATAATTTAGAATCCCACTTCCTACCCTTGATCAGTGGTGTTTGTCGCGAAACCTATGGTTTTGAGTTGCCTAATCTGCACACTCCCATCGCCACCCCAGAAAAATGCCATCAATTGCTGGAAAATGCGGGATTTACCAATATATCGGTCAATGTCGAGCAATTAGGTCGATATTTGCCCCTAGAAACTGCCAAAAACTTCTGGTATGGGCAGTATTTTCATCCTCAGGATAACCCTTTCGACCGCCTATCGGCTGGCGAAATTGCGACTCTAGTGAACAATTATCGCCGAGAAATCGAGAAAAATGCCACCGATCAGGGGGTATGGCAAGATGCAACCACCTTTTTTATCACTGCTAGTAAAAGTTAGAAAAAGATCATGAGTCAAGTTAAAACCATCTCCGGACGAGCTTTACCCTTGCGAGGCAACGATATTGACACCGATCGCATTATTCCGGCTCGTTTTTTGCGTTGTATCACCTTTGAAGGTTTAGGAGAACAGGTGTTCGCCGATGATCGAGCCGCTTTACAGGGGAGTCATCCTTTCGATCTACCCCAGTACCAAGGGGCGAAAATTCTGGTAGTTAATGGTAATTTTGGTTGTGGCTCTTCTCGGGAACACGCACCGCAAGCGATTTTACGTTGGGGAATTCAAGCAATTATCGGGGAAAGTTTCGCCGAAATATTTTTTGGCAATTGTATCGCTAATGGGGTTCCCTGTGTCACTGCTGAGGCAAAAACCATCGCCCATTTACAGGATTTAATTGCAGCTAATCCCGAAATTCCCGTCGATCTTTCCTTGACAACTATGACGGTGGAATGGGGGGATTTTGTCGCTACCGTCTCTATGAATGAAGGTTCCCGACAGATGTTAATAGAAGGGGGTTGGGATACCTGCGGACAGCTTTTACAAAATCTCGATCTGATTCAATCTACCGCGCAAAAGTTACCCTATTTAAGTTTCGTTTAGAGAAACAATCTAGGGTGAGGGTGCGTTAGCAATAGATTAACGTACCCTGGCAGGGATTTTGGATTTTGGGAGCATCTCACCTTTGTAACCCCTAAATCAGGTTTTTATGTCAAGCTATTTTGAAAGCCTTGCTAGAAATCAGTTTTGTGGATAAGTATAATTACTCACTTCCGTAAATGAGATGCTCCCGGGATTTTGTTGGAAATGCCGCGGCTGTAAATATTAAAAAAATACAGCAAGTTTAGCAATTAACGGGAAAAATATTTTTTACTTAAGAGTTGAGAGTTGAGAGTTGAGAGTTGAGGGAGCATCTCACCTTTGTAACCCCTAAATCAGGTTTTTATGTCAAGCTATTTTGAAAGCCTTGCTAGAAACCAGTTTTAGGGATAAGTATAATTACTCACTTGCATAAATGAGATGCTCCCAGAGTTGAACAAAAAAGAGATTTGATAGCAATAAGGGCTTGAGATTGGAATAATTCTAAACTCAACAATCTAGGAATAGTAGGATTTTAGTTAAAAACTGAAAACTTACCGCTATAGAAAATCACTCTGGGGTTATCGTCTAAGAAAAAATTTGGCGATCGCTCAACTCTAGGATACTATAGGAGTCTCCCAATGAAGAAAACGATTGTTACTATTGCTTTAGCGATGTTGCTTTTAGGCAGTGTTTGCTTACCTCCGGCCTTGGCCTGTACTCGGATTCTCTGGAATAATAATAAACTGGCGGTGGTAGTTGGTCGCACAATGGACTGGCCCGAATCTACCGAACCCATCTTAACAGTGTTGCCCCGGGGAATGAACCGGGATGGCGGACTGATCGGTTCTGAGGTGGCAGTTAAGGAAAATCCCGCCCGTTGGACATCAGAATATGGTAGCGTCATCACTACGGTTTACGGGCTCGGGACTGCCGACGGAGTGAATGAAAAGGGCTTAGGAGTTCATCTGCTCTACCTAAATGCTACGGATTTTGGACTCCGGGATACCAGTAAAGCGGGTGTGCAAGCGGGACTCTGGGGACAGTACATTTTAGATAATGCCGCTACTGTCGAAGAAGCTTTGAAATTGATGGAAAATATTCAACCGGTGATGGTGGAGCACAAGAATATACGAGCTACGCTGCATTTGGCGATCGAGGATGCCAGTGCCAGTCGTGACTCAGCAATTCTCGAATATGTCAATGGTAAACTGGTAGTTCACCACTGCGGCCAGTACCGGGTGATGACTAATGATCCCACCTATGATGAACAGTTAGCCCTCCTGAACAAGTGGGATTTCTCCGCACCCAGCAGCGAAACTAAATTACCGGGCAATGTTTCCCCCACTGATCGTTTTGTGCGCGCCACCTATTTTCAACAAATGTTACCAGAACCAAAAAATCAAAGGGAAGCGATCGCAGGAATTATGGCGATCTCGCGTAATGTTTCAGTCCCCTTCGGCGCACCCTACAAGGGTTCCGGGATTTACAATACCGAATACCGCACGGCGATGGATCTGACTAATAAGCTTTATTTCTTGGAATTAAGCACCAGTCCTAATGTTATTTGGGTCGATCTATCGAAGTTGAATTTCAACGCAGGTGCACCAGTAATGACTCTTAATCCCGATAATATTTCCCTATCAGGAGATGTTTCTGGCAAGTTTACTCAAGTGGCAAAAGCACCATTTTAGGGAACAGTTATCAGTTATCAGTTATCAGATGTAAGTTTTCAGTTCACTGATTACTGTTTACTGTTTACTGATCACTGAAAAACCCCATCTCCCCACTCCTGTCCTATGATTGATCCTGATAATAATCTGCAAAATATTCAAGAACCAATTTTAAGCGCTCCTGAAGATGTGCGAAAAATCATCGATCGAGTTTTAAAATTGGAAAGAGATAAGTTATACCAGCGCAATCCTCGCAATATCAATGATGATGTTTTAACGATTATTAAAGAAGTAATCCAATAATTAGCTTTTAGCTATCAGGAGTCAGGAGATAGGGTGATAGGGTTTTGGGGTGATAGGGTGATAGGGATTTAGGGGTTTAGGGAAATTTCCTCCAAATGCTCCACTTCCCCCCGCAACGCGCACGAAGTGGTCTCCCCACTTCCCCACCTCCCCACTTCCCCTCTATATAAATATGAAACTACTATCAATAAAGTTATGTAATTTTCGCCAATTTTATGGTAAGACTCCTGAGATACATTTAGCGGCAAGTTCTCGCAATACAACGGTAATTTATGGCAATAATGGAGCGGGAAAAACAACCATTTTAAATGCTTGTACCTGGGTACTTTATGAAAAATTTACAGCAGCTTTTGCCGAACCAGAGTTATTAGTTAATAAACGGGCAATTACCGAAGTAACAACGGGAACCTCCCTAGAATGTTCCGCAGAAGTAAACTTTGAACATGAAAATAAACGCTATCAGGTAAAACGAAAATTTTTCGCCTACCAAGATGTAAATAGTAAAATTAAATACGGTTCAAATAGTTTATATATGCTCTACGCTGGTGATGATGGCAATTGGTACACACCCAATCAACCACCAGAGGATATTATTAATCAAATTTTACCCGAAAGTTTACACCGTTATTTCTTTTTTGATGGGGAATATATCGATCATCAATTTCGCAGTAGTAGCCAAGGTAAAATCGCCGAGGATACAAAGGAATTATTGGGAGTTAAAGTATTAGATCGAGCGATCGAGCATTTAAAAAAAGCTAAGAAATCTTTACAAGATGAGCTTAAAGATTTAGGAGAATCGGATTTAAAAAAGTTATTGAAACAGGAAAGTAAAATCGAGCAGGATTTCGAGAAATTAAAACAGCGTCAGCAGGATATTATTAACCAGTTATCCCAGCAGGAAGAATTAAAAAAAGCCGTGACTAATCGCTTATTAGAGTTAAGTGGTGCCGAGGAATTAAAACAGTTAAAAGAAAAATTAGAACAACAGGAAAGAAATCTGCGGCAAGATTTAGTCAGAACTAAGGATAAGTTAAAGAAATTAATTTCCCAGCAAGCTTATCAAGTCTTTTTAAAAGAAATTAATCAAAATTTTCAGCAATTAATCGATCGCCTACGACAACAAGGGGAATTACCCAGTGGTATCAAACAGCAATTTGTCCAACAATTATTAGAGCGGAAAAAATGTATTTGTGGCCAGGAATTACAGGAGAATAGCCAAGCTTATTTACAGGTACAAGATTGGATGAATAAAGCAGGAATGGCCGATGTGGAAGAAGCGGCCATTCGCTTATCTTCCACAGTCAAAGAAATAGATAAAAGGGTCTTAGATTTTTGGCAAGAAGTGGATAATTATCAAGCTAATATTCACCAGTGGCGCTTAGAATTATCTTTAGTAGAATCAGAATTAGATGAAGTTCGGGATAAATTTCGCCATTATCCCGATGAAGATATTAAAAATCTGCAATCTCACTTAGATGCGATCGAGGATTCCCTAAAAGATTTACGCTTGGAACAGGGCAGCAATAAAAATCAACTAGATATCTATGAGAAAGAGTTAGAATCCCTGCAAAAACAGGTACAAAAACAGCAACAAAAAGAGGAAAAATATAATTTAGGACAACGACGTAGTTTAGCGACTCAAGAGGCAATTAATCGCATTAGTGAGGTAAGACAGAGATTAGAAAATCAGTTTCGTTTGTCCTTAGAAAAACGGGTACAGGAAATCTTTAACTCAATTTCTTTTACTCCCTATATTCCCCGTATTAGTCCCGATTACGAGGTAAGACTATTAGAAAATACGACAGGATTCGCCATTCCCGTGGCAGCTTCCACCGGAGAAAATCAGATTCTCAGTTTATCTTTTATCGGGGGAATTATCGATCGAGTGCGAGAATGGAGTCAGAAAAATACTTTGATGGGAATTGATAGCAGCACTTTTCCTCTGGTGATGGATTCCCCTTTTGGTAGTCTTGATCATATCTATCGTCGGCAAGTTGCGATCGCTATTCCTAAATTAGCCAATCAGTTAATTGTTTTAGTGACAAAAACTCAATGGAGAGGAGAAGTAGAAACCGAGATTTCTCCCTATATTGGTAAAGAATATGTGTTAGTTTATAATTCTCCGAAAGCGGATTGTCAAGAGGATTTAATTAATCTTCATGGTGTTGATTATTCTCTAGTGAAACGCAGTCCTAATAATTTTGAATATACGGAAATTATCGAAGTTAATCGATTTTCCTCCTGACTGCTAAATTCTCTTGTCATAACTAAATTTTAACTTCTAATAAAACGATCGATTGCTGTGTTCATTACCCCCACACGACTGGATAATTCCACAAGTTCCGTGGTGACAATATTATAATCCCCTAAATATTTATGGAGATTAGTTCCCTCTTTTTGATGGGCAATTTCTACTAACCTTTCCTCTCGCAATTCTTGCAAATGATCGAGGACTTCTTCTAAAGTATCTTCGAGGGGAGGTAAGGGAAGAGGAGGATTATTTGTTTGCAAAGCTTGGGTTAATTGCGTCAAAGCTTGGGTTATTTGTTGCGTGAACAGACTGAGATTAGGATGGGGAGGACTACCGCGATATTGTTCCAATTCCGTCAATAAAACTGTCACCCCGCGACCAAAACGAGGAATATAATTACTTAAAGTGATTGCCGGTTCCATTTGTGGAAAGGGTGTGCTAGGATCATCAATTAATCTTTGTAGGGCCGTTTGCATAGTTGTATTTGCTCGTCGAGCTTTATTGCGATGGGAAGATAAAATTGCAGTTTGATAGGATGATTCTCCTAAATAAACTGCCATAACTGACTGAAAATATATTTGATTAGCTTCTAATGCTTTAATGGCAGCGAGGGAAAAACGTTCATCTTCATTAACCCGTAAAAAACCGAAGGAAAGTACAAAAGCTAAAGCACTACCAATTAAAGTATAAACTATTCTGATATACTCTAAATTAATCCCGTCATTGCTGGCATCGAGACGACTGATAATTAAAGCAAAAATTGTGATAAAAAATACGGCCAAACTATAGTGAAATCGCACCAAGGCTAAAGCGATCGCTATAGAAATCACTCCAATAATTTCTAACCAGATCGGATTATCTATAATTGGCAACAGTGCCAAAACAAAAAACGAGCCTAAAATCGTGCCAAACACCCGATTTAAAAAGCGTTGAAAAGTCAAGCTAAAATCTGGTTTTAACACAATAACTAAGGTTAAACCAATCCAAAAACTATGGGTAATTCCTAGCTTATGGTAAATCAAGACTCCTAGCGCACTTCCCAAACCCAAGCGTAAACCATGGCGAAATAGGGGCGATTCTAGATTAAAATTAGCTCTTAATGGTTCCCACCAAGCTTTTTCTTGACTGTACTCTTTTTCTATCCCTTCAAAGTTCCGCTGCCGGGGATTTTTTTTATCGGAAAAGTTCTCGCTTTGCCGCAAATGTTGCGCTGTTTCACTGGCTATTTTTAGCTGTTTAAATAATTTTTTTAAACGATTATTTAATTGCGAAATTGCCACATAACTGGTATAATCATCCTGGGCATTTTCTAAAACTTTAGCTTGCAGGTTTTTTTGTTGCTCGATCGCCTTGAGTAATAGCTGCAAGCGCTCACAATCCGGTTGTTTATTTCTACCCAAAATTAACCAGGCAATATCTTCGCTAATTTCCGCCACTTGCACGAGAATATCTTCTAATAAAATACCCACCGTGGTCAGTTGTGGCAAGGGATGAAGATGAAGCAATTCTCGCAGCGCAATTAAGCTGGTATTAATGCGATCGCTATCTTCAATCAAGACGATTAACAATTCCCGCAGCTCACTTTTTCCCCAACGTCCCCGACGCGTCAAGGTGACAGTTTTCCTCGAACGTAGCAACAGCTGGCGGATTTTGTCAAAATATGGCTCCTCATTAGCATTAGAACGAGAGTGTAAGGGCAAAGAGCGGAGATAGGTGGCGACACCCTGAAAATTTTCCGCCGTTACCTGACGTAAAGGCTGATTAGGGCGAAAAGGCCAGATAAACAGGGCTAAAAAAATTGTCCATCCCCCTCCCAACACAGCGATTCCGGCCCGTTGTAAAGCGACGACAATATCTCCCGATGGCAAAGAAACAGCAAAAAGCAGCAATAAACTAATTACTACCCCAGCTAACGCCCCATTTTCCCCGTAAACTGTCAAATAACCCGCTAGAAACAACCCGCAAAAAACTATCACCACGGTCAATCCTAGCCAAGCACTGGCTAATGTACCGATAATCAAAGCTAGAGCCATCCCAATAGTCGTAGCGACCAGGGTTTTCGCTCTCAGGCAGTAAAGCCCCCCCACATCGGCTAAAATCAAGGTTTGAGCCGCTAAACCGACCATTAACCCCAATTCTGACTGATCTAAAATATCACCGATAATAATCGGTACCGCGAGCGCCAATAAAGTCCGAATCCCCCGCTCGATCTCGATATCGCCACTAGGACGCAATAAAAAAGCAAATCGCTGAACTAGCATATAGCACTTATCTTAATGGTGAGGTATGAGGTTTTCGTTTTCGGGAGTCAGTATTCTCCGAGTCACCTGATTAGGTAACGATTTCTCTTCTGTCTCCTGACTTGAAAGAGGGTGTAGGGTGTGGGGTGTGGGGTGTGGGGAAGGAAACCTCTTTCATCTGTGGGGGTGAAAATTTTTTCATCGGGACTGACTCCTAACTCCTTAATTCTGCCGTATTAGGGCAGCCAACGGGGTTTAAAACCGGCGTTGAGTTCTTGAGGTAAAATTTTCGGGGTGCTATTGGGACTGAATTGATCCGGGAGTGGTAATAACCAGAGACGACCATCGGCAATGCTCGACCCCTCCCCGGTGACTAAATCATTTCTGACTCCAAAGGGTGTGGTTGCTAACTGATCAAATAATAAGGCCACGCCATCGGGAGACATACTCATCTGCACGTCACGATAATTAGGCAAGGCCAGCAGGGGCATCATTTTACCCGTTTTTAGCTCAATAATCCCTAAAAATGGTTCTTCTTTCACTTTGCCATCGCTGCCCATGACCAGATCGCTTTTCAGACAGTAAAGGGTTTTTTCCTGTCGCGGTTCAAATTCACAGCTAATAATCGGATTAGCTGTTCTTAATAGTAGTCTTGACTCTCCCTGATCGTTGAGCAAAAATAGCGATCGCTGATTATCCGGTTCTGATTTCACCATTAATTTTTGGCGACCATCCCGGGAAAAAGCGAGTATTTTCTCGTAGGTAGGCAAAAATTGCGGTTTTCCCGCTTGGACATCCAAAGGAATCACCGCTACCCCTCCCGTTTGACTGACAACCGCTTTTTTACCGTCGGGAGATAGTAAAAAATTATCCCCTTGTATTCCTAACGGTCGCGATTGTCCATCATCCCTGATTACCCATAAACTGGCATCCCCCGGATTACCGTGATTAATTCTCTGCACGATTAGGGTTTTGCCGTTATCTGAGAGATCAAAGCGAAGATTTTGATAGGTTTTCGCATCTAAAAACCTTTTTATACGACCACTGGGCAAATTTTGACCATGTTCGTCATGATTTAAACCCGTGGTAATCGTGTAAAGTTGCTGTTTCGGGGTGTCTCGTCCTAAGTCAGATCGATCGAAGGCCGAGAATAAAATTCTCTCCCCCCTCGGATAGATTTGAAAATCCGTGACCACCAGATCCGCAGGGGTAAGGATGGTTTTTTTCAGTTCTGTGACGTTATTTGCCCCCTGAATGATATTACAGACGATTAAACGGCCTCTTTCCTCTTGGTTGACTCCAATATAGGCAAAAGCTCGATCGTGGGTGTAAAATTCCCCGATAAAGTCCTCACCTTGAGCAATGGGTAACTTTACTTGATATTTTTTGCCGTAGATGGGCAATTCCGTCAAGGTATAGGTCAAGCGATCGCCAGACCAGCTAATTTTACCCGGCAAGGGAGGATCGATCACCAGTCCGGTTTCTATGTCGGAACGGTCAATCGGTCGATTAAAACTTAAAGTAAAATAATTGTCCCTAACGCCGATTTTTCGTCCTTGCCAGCTAAAATTCTCCCCTCGGGTAGGAACTTGATTTCCCTGGATCAAAATCGACGATATCCCGGCAATTAAGGCCAAAATAGTCGCTAACACTAAGCGCTCGAACCAAGCTAATCTTTTCATCAGTTATCAGTTATCAGTTATCAGTTATCAGGAGTCAGTCAGGAGTCAGTCAGGAGGCAATAGGCAATAGGCAATAGGCAATAGGCAATAGGCAATAGGCAATAGGCAATAGGCAATAGGCAATAGGCAATAGGCAATAGGCAATAGGCAATAGGCAATAGGCAATAGGCAGCTTTATTCTCCCCACACCCCACACCCCACACCCCACACCCTACACCCCACACCCCACACCCTACACCCTACACCCCACACCCCACTTTCTTATCAGCTTTAGTAATGATTGTCATCGGTTTTTTCAATCGAATAAATAAAAACGCCCCCAAAAAGGAAGCGTTTTTTAACTTATCATGAGGACTTAGCAAAATGTGTGCAGAGTTAGAATGCGGATGTTGGATGGGGATCCAGCATCTGTTTATTTTTAACCATTGATTGCCGCTGCCGTCAAGGCCATGGGGATAGCATCACCGGAAGCTAAATCGAGGGGGAAGTTATACGTTCAAGTGTATTTACAGCCCCGGCAATGGTGTCCCTTTTTTGGGTTTATTTATTTCAAAAATTATCTCTTTATTTGTATATTTTTAAACTTGTATAAAATTGATTTAAGTTTTGTAAAAAGTAGTTGACAAAATCCGATCGAGATCAAGGATAACCCTATCCTTAAGGTGGACAAAATATGGTAAGGTGGACTGAGTAATAAAACTTATCACTAACCTATTATCAGTGACAAGTGCCAAATTCACCAGAGAAGGCTAAATATAACTATGTCCAAACGGTTTAAATTCGACTCCTCCGAGATGATTTATCTCACCGATAAACTGATGAATGCGGCCAGCAATCGTTACTCGATCGTCGTGCAAGTCGCTAGACGGGCCAAACGCGTCCGCTACGATACCGTAGAAAATATCGATGACCCGATGATTAAACCCGTCCAACGGGCCTTGATGGAAATGACCGACGAATTAACCGAACCGGAATTATTACGCGATTAATCCCCTAAAATTGCCTGGAACCCACCCTTACATTTCATCGGGGTTGATACCCAGTGATCTTAGTCTTTCCGCTAGTCGTTGGGCTTTTTGTTCCGCTTCCTCTTTGGCTAAACGTTCTTGCTGGGCGAGCGCCGCAGCTGCCCTCGCCCTTTCCTCTGCGGTTAAATAGCGATTTCCCGATACTGGGAAGAAGGCGATTTTTATTGTAGGAAAGGTTAACCATAGCGATTGTTTTGACTAGGGAAATTACCAAGTATTCGGTTGAAAGTCGGCATCATTAATAATGGCCACCGTATCCCCAGAGGGTTTAATCACAAATAGACCTTTTTTATAAGCGTATCGATCGATCCCCTCGTTGATTTCAATTCCCGCCACCGCACCGTAAGCTTGATAGTTTTTATAATGGGGAAAAGCGATTTTAAAACGGGTCAATTTTTCAATAAATTCATCCACATCATCTTTAGATAATCTAGATTTACATTCCACCACCACGAGATCGGTATCATCTACCGCTAGAATATCAATTTCCATGGCGATGCCCTGACGTTTGACTCTAGCGCGGGGATAAACTTCTTTAATATCGATGCCTTTTTCCTGAAAAAGCCGTAAAACCGCCGGTTCTACTAATTCTTCCACAAATCGACCCCAGCGAGTGGTGAGACTATCTACCGCTTTGCTGGTTCGTTCAACCGTCCGTTTCAGTTCTGTCATCGAGCGGTCGCTTTCTAGCTTAGATTCGGCCAGGAGGTTCTCTATTTCGACTCTATGGCGATCATATTCCGCCTTGGATTCGGCAACCAGGCGATCATATTCCGCCTTGGATTGGGCAGCCCGGCGATCATATTCCTCAGCCCGGCGATCATATTCCTCGGCGGAAGCGCGGAATAGCTGGTAAATATCCTCAAGAGTTACCGGTTCACTCATAGACTTACCTCTAAAACACCCCTGATCATTTTAGCGATTCCGTCGAGAAGCCGGACGAGAGCCAGAGAGCAAAACGGAAAGAAATATTAAGAATTATGTAAAAGACTTGACAAATGTGCGGGGGGGGGTACGATTTTTCTGGAATTTACTTGGTTCCAAAACTTGCATAATCCTTACAACGCTCAAAGAGCTTGATTTTAGATGAAACTAACGATTATGGGCATTTTATCTGGGGTTGCCTTTGCGACTCTGGGCATCTCTGGCATTGCAGAAGCTTTTCAACTGATTCCTTCTGGTCTTAGTCCTGGTAATCAGTATCGCTTGGTATTTGTTACGGATGGCACGATTCAAGCAACAAGCACTGACATAAATACCTACAACACCTTTGTTGACAATGAGGCGCACACCTCAACAATATTAAATGACGCTTTTACGAATGTAGGAATCGACCCTGCTAGTATTACTTGGAAGGTGATCGGTTCGACAGCTAGTGTGAATGCGATCGACAATACCTCAACCAATACAGTTGACACGAGTGTCCCTATCTATGGTCTAGATGGCAAACTGATCGCCTTCGGTAACTCCGACCTGTGGGATGGCGATATCTGTCCCCATATACCAGCGGCTGGCATCATTTGTCATGATGGTGGTATTTCGATGTCGCAATCTGGTCATTATTTATTCGGTGATGTGTGGACGGGGACTTTATCTTCGGGAGTTGCTTGGTCGGAACCTAATTTAGGTCCACTTGGGTCGGTACCAGTAACTATCGGATCGAGCTATGGAACGAACGTAACTTGGATTCGTTATGGGAGCGATTTTGGTCCAGGGTTTAACGGTCCGGTAGCATTCCGCCCTTTGTACGGAATCTCTTCGGTGCTGACGGTTCCCACCCCGACTGCGACCACTCCAGAACCTTCTAGCCTTCTCGGTTTTATCACCTTGGGCGGATTAATGCTAGGGGGTACCGTCCGCAAAGCCCGCAAGTAATGCCCACAAGGGAGAGGAGGCGAGGGTTTCCTCTCTCGAAGCGGAGGTTTTCGATACTTTATTTGGTATCATCAAGTAAGAGAAGCTTGATTTATGTTGGTACAGAAATGATGAATCAAAAAATTACTGCTATTTTCAATGGAGAAGCTTTTTATCCTACTGAAACCTTTAATCTTAAGCCGAATACTAAAGTAAAATTGACAATAGAAACTCAATTAATTGATGAAGAGCAATTGCAAATAATGGCAGATGATCTGGATATTTTAGGAGAAATCGCTACCATTAATCAGGAGTTTATGGTCTCTGAAATGGACGGTTTGTAGAAAATGACTATCGCAAGAGGTGAAATTTATTTCGTTAATCTTAACCCGATTCAAGGAAAAGAGCAAGCAGGAACTAGACCAGTTTTAGTATTATCTATTGATGTGATCAATCAGTTACCCTTAGTGGTGATGGTAGTGGTGGGGACGAAAGGAGAAAATATTCGCCAAGATTATCCGACTAATGTTCGCGTTTCGACTGATGAAAGTGGGCTTCCTTTAGAAACAGTCTTTCTTGGTTTTCAAATTCGTTCAATTGATAAAAATCGCTTCCCCTCGGCACCAGTTGGGAAACTATCCGAAGAAAAAATGCAAGAAATTGAAACGGCAGTCCGGTATTGCCTAGGATTGTAAGGAGATTTTATATTTTTGGTACGGCGTTTATCCATAGCTCCTGCAAGCGTGGCGTTTGATTGATGCCAATTCTAGCAGATAGCCTCCAGACCCTCTGACCAAGGCAGTCCTAGCACCGATAACCACAGCGCTCAACTTCCGCGAGAATGCTAATATAAAAAAGCTATTGGCTAATTTTTTCTTATTTTAACTCGCAATATGCTCCCGTCTAATCTCGATCGCATCGTCGAACGCCTCAAACGCCGTACCGATCCTAAGCAAAAATACGAACAATTACTAGCTTTTGCTAAAAAACTAGAACCAATACCAGAATCTGCCAAAATACCCGCTAATAAAGTTCATGGCTGTGTATCCCAAGTTTATATCACTGCCGACCTCGAAAATGGCCAGGTTTGGTACAAAGGGGATTCCGACGCGCAATTAGTCAAGGGTTTAGTTGCTTTGTTAATCGAGGGTTTAAATGGACTGACTCCCACGGAAATCCTGCAAGTCACCCCGGATTTTATCGAAGAAACCGGCTTAAAAGTCAGTCTTACCCCTTCCCGCGCCAACGGATTTTATAATATTTTCCAATTAATGCAGAAAAAAGCTCTCGGTTTTCAGTTGGGAATGTCCGCTTAGATGCCTAGTTTTCCGGTTCTGGCTCCTTTGATTCGGGAATCTCGCAGTTTTGGAAACGAGTATCCACCAGCGAACGCGTACAGCCCCAATTACTCGGTATTCCCGACGGCCAACCCATCCGCAAAGCTTCCGGACAGATGGCCATCACCGTTAACTGACAGTCAATTAACTGAAAACCCTCTTTCTCACACTGTTTGAGACTGTGTTTGAGAATGGAATCATTGTTAAATTCGATGGTTTTATTGCACTGAATACAGACCAAATGATGATGGTGGTGGGGATAGGGTTGATTGAGTTCGTAGTGTTTATGACCTTCGGCCAATTCCAACTCCCGCAAAATTCCCATCCGCGACATCAGTTTAACACTGCGGTAAATCGTCGATAAACTAATTCCCTCCCCCTGTTTGTCCAGTAATTCCTGCAATTCTTCGGCACTGAGATGATTGCCTTTCGGTAAATTCTGGAAAACGTGCAGAATTTTCTCTCGCTGGGGAGTTAAGCGCCACCCCCGCGCGTTGAGTTCCGCTTTCAGGGAGGAAGCAGTGTAGGCAGACATAAGCGATCAACTCTCAATAAAAGCTATTTAATTGACAATGATAGTCGTTTCGGCGAGCCATTGGCAACAATTTTCAGTAGTTGAAAATTACCCCCGCATTCGAGTATGAAAAATTACTATGAAATCCTGCAAATTCCCCGTCATGCCAGTAATAATCAGATAAAAGCCGCTTTTCGTCGTCTGGCCCGGCAATATCATCCCGATTATAATCCCAATGATCCAGAGGCAGTGACAAAATTTCGGGAAATTGAACAAGCTTATCGGGTTTTGAGCGATAAAGAGAAAAGAAAAGAGTATGACCGCAGTTTATCCCCAGAAATACCCACTTTTAACCGCAGTGCCGAGGATTTTTATCAACAGGGATGGCACTACGCTCAGGAGAAAAATTATCAACTAGCGATCGCATTTTACCAGCAAGCGATCGCAATTAATCCGCAATTTTGGCAGGCCTATCTGCAACGGGCGGAAGTTTACTACCATAATCAGCAGGATCGGCAAGTTTTAAGCGATTGTCGCCAAGTTTTGCAGTTAAAACCCGATTGTTCCCAAGCTTACTATTACCTCGGTTTATCCCGTCAACGACTCGGTTACACCCAATCCTCCCTAGAAGCTTACCGTCAAGCAATCGCCATTGACCCAGATAACCCCCAATTCTATTATCAAAGAGGATTGGCTCTAGAGGAACTCTCGGAACTGCCGGCAGCACGAAAAGATTTCCAAATAGCGGCCAATAAATTTAAGCAACAGGGAAATTTTCGCCGCTATCATGCCATTGCAAATAAATTAAGAGACCCTCAGAAAAGTTATCGACAACGGCAATCGATCAAGTGGTCAAAAACTCTTTTTATTGTTTTTAATTTGCTGAAAATATCTTGCTCATCTTTGCTCAAACCCAAGACAGGTCTAGCAGAGGCTTTTTTAAAGCTTAACCGTAATCAGGCTTTGGCTACGGGTGTATTGGCAGCAATCATCAGCAGTTTTTTCATCGCTTTTACTTGGCAAAACTGGACAGTTAAATCTGATTTTTTGCTGTTATTAGGCTGGGCAGTATTTCCTTTTATTATTCTGACTTTATCTAGTTGGTTAGGCAGAAAATTAAGTAATAAATATGGTAGTCTCACTGGCGATATATTTTTAGGTGGCTTGATAATTTTGCCCTTTTCCATCGTCATTTTGCTCACTTCCTATTTATCCATAAATGGCGATATTGTCGGCGCAATTATCGGTGTAACTGGCGGTTATCTAACCGGAATTCTCTACTATGGTTATCGCCATTTATCCAATATTTCTTCGCCGATCTCTTTACTTTTAGTCCCTTTTGTGCTAGGGTTTCTTACTGTCAACATCTGGGGAGTTTATTATTATCTCTAAATCTTCCGGGGTATTACAGTTAAATAAAATCTCGGAATTATCGATGATTAAGTCCTCCACCACGGAGACATTTAACCATTTTTGAAAAGAAGTTCCCCCTTGCTGAATATAAGTCTGCAAAGATTCTAAACAACGACGATGATAGAAACCACAGAGAGGCTCCCAACGAGAGCCGCACCGGGGAACCAAAGCGATGGCATTTTCTGGTACAGTGGCTAATAATCTTGACCATTCTTGCATAATTGGGGGCGTTAGTAAAGGTAAATCGCAAGCGAGCAATAAAACCCAATCGGTTGATACAAAAGTTAATCCCAAGGCAAAGGCCAATAAAGGCCCCCTAGTGGGGAGAGGTTCCCTAATTATCCGGCAGCATGGGGGAATGATAAGTTCATAACGTTCCGGCCAAGGCGTAATCACAGACACTTGTACTGCACAATCTTGGGCAATTAAACAAGTATTCTCTAGAAAAGAGACACCCTGAAAAGATAATAAGGCTTTATCTTCTCCCATCCTGGAACTTTGCCCACCAGCCAGAATTAACGCCGTTAAAGCGGGAAAATCACTCATAATAACCAGTTCTATCGGACAAATACCATGATTAATCACGATCTTTTCGGCGATCGCAAATTAGACCAAATCCGTTTTTAATAGTAGGATTAACTCCCAATCTAACTTTAAAAACCCAATTGCAGGATTAAGGATAAACCACAGAGGCACAAAGGACACGGAGAAGAAGACAGAAAGGACAAGAGAGCCTACTAATCTAGCCAAGTTGCTCAAATCTATGCTAGTCTCTTGACAATTAATAATGTCTCCATAAACAAGCACTAGATGAATTCCCATTTAATCAAAGTTCCCTTTGTCGATTTAACTTGGCAAAATCAGCCCCTACAAGCAAAAATTACCGAGGCAATCCAAACAGTTATCGACCGGGGAGATTTTGTTTTAGGCCAAGCTTTAGCCGAATTTGAAACCGCCTTCGCCCAAGCTTGCGGAGTCGAGTATGCTGTGGGAGTAGCTTCTGGCACGGCTGCTCTTGCCCTGGCTTTACAAGCTTACGGCATCGGTGCCGGGGATGAAGTGCTAGTCCCCGCTAATACCTTTGTCGCTACCCTCATGGGTGTTATTCAAGCGGGGGCCAAACCGATTTTAGTTGATTGTCACCTCGATACGGCCTTAATTGACCTCGCGGCGGCTGCCCAAAGAATTACCCCCAACACCCGCGCCATTCTCCCCGTACACCTGTACGGACAGATGGTATCACCCCAACAATTACAGGATTTTGCCCGCAGCTATAATCTGATTATCTTTGAAGATGCGGCCCAGGCCCATTTAGCCAGTAGAGAAGGTTATCGCGCCGGCAGTGTCGGTGTGGCGGCGGGGTTTAGTTTTTATCCCAGTAAAAATTTGGGTGCTTTTGGCAATGGCGGAATGTTAGTGAGCAATGATCCAGAAATTAGCCAAAAAGCCCGCAGTTTAAGAAATTATGGCGCCCCGAGCAAGTATTTCCACACCGATATCGGCACTAATAGCCGTTTGGATAGCATACAAGCCGCCATTTTAAACATTAAATTACCCCATCTGGAAGGCTGGAATCGCTCCCGTCAGCGAGCGGCAAGACAATACGACAGGCTTTTGGCTCCTTTAGCCGATCAAGGTATTTTACCCGTACGAGACGAAACCGAGACCGGTCATGTCTATCATCTCTACGTTATTCGCATCCTCCCCCATTGTCCCGTTGAGCGCCAACAACTACAAGAACAATTAACTGCCGTCGGTATTCAAACCGGCATTCATTATCCGATTCCTTGTCATCTGCAACCGGCCTATCGCTACCTCGGTTATCAACAGGGAGACTTTCCTAATGCAGAGATTCTCTGTGAAGAAATTGTCTCTCTCCCCATGTACCCCGGTATCAGCGAGGAGCAGATTGAAATCGTGGTTGAACAGATCACTGCGATCATCGGGTAACATAAATTCAGAATTTGTCACTAAATCGCTCCGTCCTATGGGTATTAGTCCTTCCCTATCCCCCGTCTCCCACAAAAATCGGCAATCTTGGCTGATGATCGGTTTCTTGGCGGTTATCTATGGTCCGGTGATCTTTCACTGGTACGATGGTTGGCTGAATAAATCGATCGGCATCGAACACGAATACTTTAGCCACGGCTTGATCGGCCTTCCCTACGCCGCCTATATTGTCTGGCAGAATCGCAAAAAATGGCAACGCCTCGAAGATCGCTCCCACCCTCTAGGAGCGTTTTTGTTAACCCTAGGAGCGATTTTTTATCTCCTCGGTTCCTCCCTTTGGGTTAGTATGTCTTTTCCGATTATTTTAGCAGGAATCTGTCTCTGGTTAAAAGGAACAGAAGGTTTTAAATTGCAAGGATTTCCCCTACTTTTAACAGCCTTAGCGACCCCTAATCCTATCCCCTACCTGATTGCTCCCTATACCCTACCCCTACAGGTTTTTATTGCCGCTTGCGCTGGTTTTATTCTCCAGCAAGCCGGCTTAGATGTCTCCGTTGACGGTATCTATGTAGCGGTAGAAGGTAGGATGGTGGAAGTCGCTCCCTACTGTGCGGGGCTGAAAATGTTATTCACCAGTCTTTACGTCACCCTCCTGCTGCTCCATTGGACTGATACCATCGAAAACGGTCGTAAAACCCGCTTTATGCTCCTCAGTGCCTTTGGAATTAGTGTCGGGGCTAATATTATTCGTAACGCGCTTTTAGCTTGGTTTCACGGCACGGGACAAGAGGAAAACTTTAAATTACTCCACGATAGCTGGGGGGGTGATTTATACTCCGTCTTTATGTTATTACTGATCCTTTTGGTCTTCCAAATCATGCAGTATCGCGAGGCGGTTAAGAAAAAGTCCCTAGCTCAAGAGGAAGGTAACCAGGATGATTAGTCAAAAAATTCCAGCCGAGGTAACTTTAGTGTTAGATAAAGTCAAAAAAAAGCTCCCGGGTAATTATTTACTGCTGTTGTGCCTGCTGCTGCTATTGATTTTAGGCGGTATCTTGCCCAATTTAATTTCTGGCCAGTGGTCTTGGGTGGAGCAACCGAGAATCGGTAATATTCAGAAAATGCGAGTCCTACAAGAATCGGGAATCAAGTTCTCTGACCTGAAAACCATCGACCAGAGCCAAGGAGAAATCGGTGAGGGAAAATGGTCGGTACAAGTGGTGGAAACTCCTGAAGGCAAGAGGATCACCGTGCTTTTAAAGCCACAGATATACTATAAAAATCAACCAGGATTAGAATGGTCGGATATCACTTCGATTAGTCGTTGGAATCAGGGGGAAACAACCGAGCTATTAATCCCCACCCAGTCGGGAGGAAAGGCCACGGCTCGATTCTATCGTGCCTGGACACAAAACACCTTTGCCGTGGTGCAATGGTATGCTTGGCTAGGTGGTGGTCATTACGATCCCTCGGTGTGGTATTGGCTTGACCAATGGGCGCAATTAAAAAGACAGAGAGTACCCTGGATAGCCGTTTCCTTGGTGATTCCCTTAGAACCGACGAAAGAACTGCAAACTCTCACTCCCTTTGCTCTCAATCTCGCCAAGGAAGTTCAAAGTAACTTAGAACAAAATGTCTTAAGTCAATTAACTTCTCTGCCTGAGACCAAAAAAGAAAAGTAGTTTTTCTGCTCCCAACTATCTGTTTAAAAAAAACTAGCTCAAGGCACTTTTCTAGTCCTTAATAGCTTCTTTGTTCCGCTCCCACTAGATAACTCTCAGAAAATAAATTGATATATCTGTTTGACATCCTCGCCGCCGTAAAACGGACGGCGATTCCCAAACCTCACGATTTAGGTTTCTGCTTCTTTCCCTTGCGGGGTTCCGCACCTGCCTTAACAGATTTACTCTGTTCTGTGGTCTTATGGTCGCTCTACAGACTGA